>NZ_BADB01000385.1:0-1749 GCF_000333415.1 Microbacterium sp. B24
ACTGACCGGGTGACCACCACCCCACCCCTTCGACGCCCCCGAAAGGATGCCGCTGCCAATCGCGCCGGCATCCTGCAGGCGGCCGCGACCACCCTGGCGCTCGATCCGTCCGCCTCGATCGATCAGATCGCGCGCGCGGCGGGTTTGTCACGGCGTGCGCTGTACGGACACTTCGACGACCGTCAGGCACTGCTCACCGAGCTCATCGCCGCCGGCGCCCAGCGCTTCAATGCGATCGCCTCGTCGCTCCACGAGCCGCATCCCCCGCTCGCTCTCGCGCGCTTGACGGCGGCCCTGTGGGCGGAGGCCGCCCACGTGCAGGTGGCCGCCGCGCTCGCGCTCGACGACACCCGCCTCGAGCAGACCGCCGCCGCTCTCGCCCCCCTGCGGCGCACCCTCGTCGAGGTGGTCCGCGCCGGCCAGGACGACGGCACCCTCCGGATCGACATGGCCGCCCCGACTCTCGCCCGCCTCATCGAGGAGACGGCGCGCGCGGCGGTCAGCCGCATCGATGCATCGTCACCCATCGCGACCTCGCTGGCCGTGCGGGCCGTCCTCAGCATCGCCGGGCTGTCCTGGCGGGAGTCCGAAGCCCTGCTGAATGCCCACCCCGATGTGCTGGAGACGAAGTGATGCGCGTACGTCTGGATGAAGTGCAGAAGGGGCGCCGCGGCGAAGCCCTGGGGGCGACGAGCCTCACCTACCGCAGCGGGCGCGCCACGCTCGCGGTCGCCGAGACCGAACAGCGCCCCACCGTGCTGGGTCTCATCGCGTCGGGGCGCATGCGACCCGACGCCGGCACCGTCGCACTCGACGACGGCACCGACCGCCGCGCGCACAACGCGCTGCGCCGTCGGGTCGCTCTGGTCGATGCTCCCGACGTCAGCGAGCCCGCCCCGAACATCGCGGTGGCCGGTGTCGTCGCCGAGGAGCTCATGTTCGCGGGCCTCGCCTCCGACCCCCTGTCGGCTCGACGGTGGCTCGACGAGCACGACCTCCGATCGTCGGCGCGACTGCCGATCGCCGACCTCGCACCGACGCACCGACTGCGCATCCTTCTCGAACTCGCCTCTGCGCGCCCCGGGGTCGACGGCCTCGTCCTCGTCTCCCCCGACCGCCACGGGGGCGACCCCGTGCAGTGGTGGGAGCTCGCCGAGGAGTTCGGCGAGCGAGGCTACGCCGTGCTCGTCATCGCCGGCGAGGCCGCCGCGTCGGCCCTGGTCGACACCTCGGCATCCCTGGCGCCGCATCCCTCCAGCGCCCGCGTCCTCAAACCCAGTCGGGTGCGCCTGCGCACCACCGCTCCCCTCGCCGGAGGCCACCGATGAAGATCCCCGCCATGATCGCCGCCGAGCTGCGGCGCCTGACGGCGACGCGCATGTCGGTCATCGCTCTCGTCGCCCTCATGCTGGTGCCCGTCCTCTACGGCGGGCTGTACCTGTGGGCCAACCAGGACCCGTACGGGCACTTCTCCGAGGTTCCCGTCGCCCTGGTCGATCTCGACGAGGGGTCGGGGACCGGCAGCGATGCGGCGCAGTACGGCAGCCAGGTCTCGCAGCAGCTGATCGACGGCCACGCCTTCGACTGGCGCGCGATGAGCGCGGCCGATGCCGCAACCTCTCTGCACGAGGGGACGGTCGACTTCATCGTCACGATCCCCTCCGACTTCTCCGCGGCCCTCGTCTCCTCCGGCGGCTCCGCACCGCGCCAGGCGACCATCGGACTCTAGAGGATCCCCGGGACCGAGCT
>NZ_BADB01000384.1:0-50227 GCF_000333415.1 Microbacterium sp. B24
CCGCGCCGCGTTGCGGGTGGCACGCGCGAAGCTGGACCGTCTCCAGCCCGAGCGTGCGATCGGTCGCGCGAGCCCCGGAGACGTCGCCGCGGCGCGGCGGCAGCTCGACCGCGCCACCGACGAGGTCCGTGTGGCGAGCGCGACTGCACGGTCGCGGCGGGCGCATGTGGTCGCCGCGCGCGCGGCGCTGCCGGCGGCCGGAGACGACAGCCGCCTGCCGGTCACTCGCGTGATGGCCGCACACGACGAGATCATCGCGCGGTGGATGACCTATGAGACCGACCCGGCGCGGCTCATCGCCTTCCCCGCGATGACCGACGCGCGCCAACCGGCGACCGCCGCTTTCCTCGCGGCCGACAAGGCGGCCCGGGAGCTTCGTCCGAGCTCCCCGCACGCCCGCGTCACTCCCGCGCAGTTCACCGCATACCGAGATGCGGTGGCGGCAGCCGAACGAGCCTTCGCCGTCGCCGAGGCCGAGGCGTGGAAGCAGGCGCGCGCCGCGGGCGACGCTCCCCCGCGCCCCCAGCCCGGAGACCCGGATGCCGGGATCACGGGCACGCCGGTGCGGGACCAGTGGACGATCATCGCGCAGAGCCTGACGCAGACGGCCCTCGCGCGCGGAACCGAGGCGCTGGCCCGCGTGGTGTCGGCACGCACGCCGCCCGGCTCCCGGCATCCGGGTGAACCGCCGATGCCGGGGCGGGGAGAGCCGGGACCCGACGACGACGAGAGCGGGGGCGGGGCTCGTCGCGTGTGGCCCGTGCCCGGTCGACCCCGCGCGTAAGGTAAGCCCGTGGATCAGTTCTGGGAGTTCGCGCAGCACTACTGGTGGCTGGTGTTTCCCCTCATGGGCATCGCCGGCGGCTTCGTGCGCCGCTGGGACGTGCTGGCGCAGCGCCGCCACGCGCGCCGGCTCGAGGTCATGCGGGCGAAGGCCGAGCTGAAGACAATCACCGCGTCCACACGGGTCACGGGCGCCGGCGAACCACAACCGATCACGAAGCCGTCACCGCTGCCCGACCAGCTCGAGAAACTCTTCGCGGTGCACGACGACGTCACCGCGCGCTGGCTGGAGTACGAGCTCGACGTCGCTCGCATGATCGCCTTTCCCACCATGAGCGACGGGCGGCAGCCCCTGACCGCCGCGTTCCTGCGCGCCAAGAAGATCGCCGACCGGCTGCGCCCGGCGTCGGCGGATGCGCGGGTCAGCGCGGAACAGGTCGCCGAGTACCGCGGCGCCGTCACCGATTACGAGGTCGCGTTCGATCTCGCCGAGCGTGACGCCCGGCGCGTGCGTGACTCCCAGTTCAGCGATGCCGAGCGCAAGCGTCTGGCCACGGCGCAGCAACTGCTGGCCGTCGCGCTCGACCAGTCCGCGACCCCGGCGGAGCGTCAGGTCGCCTATCGCCGGGTGCGGGAGGAGGTCGACGGCCTGCTGGCCCTCTCCGACGAGGCCGTCGAGCGCCTCGAGACCAAGGTCGCCCTGCAGCTCGAGCGTCCGCAGCCCACCCCCGACGACGAACGGGGCCCGGCAGACGCCGGACCCCGTTCCTGACCGCGATCGTCAGGACGTGAGGCTGTCGACCCACTCCTGATTCTCGGCGATCCACTTCTTGATCACCGGCGCGTAGTCGTCACCGCTGTACTCGTTGAACATCGCGTTCTCGAGCGAGGCGAGCGTGTCGGTGGGCATCGTGAAGTTCGAGATCCAGCCGTGCACCTCGGGGTGGTCCTTCGCGAACGAGCTCGCCGCCACCGAGTGGATGCTCTCGGCATCGCCCAGCAGGCCCTTCGGGTCGGCGAGGTCCTTCACCGGGAACGCGTTGTACGCCCAGTGCGGCCGCCACAGCGTCACCGCGATGTTCTGCCCGGCATCCGTCGCCTTCTTGAGCTCGGCGAGCATGGCCGGCGTGGACGACTCCACGAGTTCCATCCCCTCGAGCCCGTAGCCGGGAACGACATCGTCGCCGGTGATGCGCATGAGCCCCGAGCCCGGTTCGATGCCGACGATGCGACCGCCGAACTGGTCGGATGCCGCGGCCAGCTGATCGAGCGAGTCGATCGGCGCGTCGGCGTTGACGGCGACGGTGAGTCGCGCGTCGTCGTTCCAGGCCCCGAGGTCGTCGACCTTGTCGCCGTAGCGCTCCATGTAGTCGGCGTGCGTGGTGGGCAGCCAGGTGTCCAGCACGAGGTCGAAGTCGCCGCGAGCGAGGCCCTGGTAGACGGGCGCGACGTCGGCGAACGTGAGCTTCACGTCATAGCCCTTGTCCTCGAGGATCGACTGCCACAGGTACGACGCGGCGATGCCCTCGTCCCACCCGTTGAACACGGCGATCTCGATCGACTTCGCGTCGGAACCGCCCGCGCCTCCCGTGCCGCCGGCACAGCCGCTCAGGGTGAGCGCTGCGGCGGCGCTCAGGGCGATACCGCCCAGGATGCTCTTGGTCTTGTTCATGCTGACGTCCTCTCCATCCGCGTGCTGTCCGCGGATCGGTCGGTGTCAGCCGCGGACTCTCCGCGGCTGGGGCGGGCCGTCGACCCGCCGTTGCGGGTGCGGCGAACCGCGCCCGCCCGGCGCGGGGCACGAGGCCGGCCCAGCGCCGAAGTCAGACGGTCGAGGATCATCGCGATCATGACGACCGACAGGCCGGCTTCGAAGCCCAGGCCCACGTTGATGCGCCCGATGGCGCGAACGATCTCGCCGCCGAGTCCGCCGGCGCCGACCATGCCCGCGATGACGACCATCGAGAGACTCAGCATGATCACCTGGTTGACGCCGGCCATGATCGACGGCAGCGCCAGCGGGATCTGAATCTGCCGCAGCACACGCGCCGGCGAAGCCCCGAACGCGTACCCCGCCTCCACGACCTCGCTGTCGACGCCCCGGATGCCGAGTTCGGTCAGCCGCACGCCGGGGGCGATCGCGAAGAGGATCGTCGCGATCATGCCCGGCACCGCCCCGACGCCGAAGAAGATGATCGCGGGGATGAGGTAGACGAAGGCGGGCATCGTCTGCAGGAAGTCGAGCACGGGGCGCACGATGCGCGAGACGGCGTCGCTGCGGGCGGCCCAGATGCCGACGGGGATCGCGATCACGATCGCGACGAGCGCCGCGACGATGACCAGGGCGAGGGTGTCCATCGCGTTGTCCCACTGATCGACGCCCACGATCACGAGCAGGCCGAGGGCGGTGCCCAGCGCCAGGCGCCAGCCGCTCACGGCGAACGCCGCCGCGGCGAGCACGACGATCAGCAGCCAGAACGGCGGCGCCATGAGCACGGCGTCCACCGCGTCGTAGACGGCGCCCAGAACGAGCGCCACCGCGTCGAACAGTCCGCGCAGCGCGTCGCCGACGACATCGACGACCGTCTCGGCCCACTGGCCCACCGGAATGCGGAACCCGTCCATCAGCGCTCTCCCTCCGTCGCGGCATCCACCAGCGGCGTGAACTCGGCCACCATCTCCAGCGGGGTCTGCACGACCGCCATCTCGCGCGTCGTCGCCGGAACGTTGCCGAGAGCGGCGAGCAGTGTGATGCGCGGGATCACTCCACGCAGGCGTCCCTGATCGTCGACGACGGCCAGGGGAACGGACGCCTCCACGGCGGTCTCGACGATGTCGGTGAGCAGGTCGTCGGGACCGACCGTCGGCACGCGGGTGTCGACGATGCGCCGCAGGTCGCTCTCGCCCGACTTCACCGCTCGGATCACGGCCCGGTCGGTGACCACGCCCACGAGGCGGCGGTTCTCGGTCGCGAACACGGCACCGGCCTGGTTCTCACGCATCGTGCGCAGTGCCCCGCGCACGCCCGCCGTGATCGGCGTCGACAGCGACGGCGGCTCCATGACGGCGGATGCCGTGAGCACGCGCGCCCGGTCGACGTCCTGAACGAACTGCGCCACGTAGTCGTTGGCGGGATCGGTCAGGATCTCTTCCGGTGTGCCGTTCTGCACGATGCGACCGTCACGCATCACGGCGATGCGGTCGCCGAGGAACATCGCCTCGTTGAGGTCGTGCGTGATGAACACGATCGTGCGGCCGAGCTCGCGCTGCAGCTCCACCAGCTGCTCCTGCATCTCGCGGCGGATGAGCGGGTCGAGCGCCGAGAAGGCCTCGTCCATCAGCAGGATGTCGGTGCCGGCCGTCAGGGCGCGCGCGATGCCGACCCGCTGACGCATGCCGCCGGAGAGCTGGTCGGGAAGCGCATCGGCGCGATCGCCGAGGCCCACGCGCCCGAGGATGTCACGCGCACGTTCGCGGCGCTCGGTCTTGCCGACGCCCTGGATCTCCAGCGCGTACGCCGCGTTGTCGAGCACGCTCAGGTGCGGCAGCAGGGCGAAGTGCTGGAACACCATCGACACCGACTCGCGGCGGATGGTGCGCAGCTGTGCCGGCGAGGCCGTGGTGACGTTGCGGCCGGCGATGGTCACCTCGCCGGCGGTGGGGGTCAGCAGGCCGTTGAGCATGCGGATGATCGTGGACTTGCCCGACCCGGACAACCCCATGATGACGAAGATCTCGCCACGGTTCACCGTGAAGCTCGCGTCCACCACGGCCGCGGTGCCGGCATCGGCCACGTCGGCGCGGGAGTGACCCGCGCGCAGGCGCGCCACGGCATCCTTCGGATCGCGCCCGAAGACTTTGAACAGATGCCGCGCCTCCAAGAGGGGCGCAGCGGAAACAGCGTCGGTCACAGAACACCTCGGCAGCCCGGTGCACAGGCTGCATCGGTCACGCCCGGGTGACGGCCACTCGCGCTCGGGCAGAGCGCTCGGCACCGGACATCGGATCCGGGCACAGGCCGCCGACCTTACGTCCGCCGGTGCCAACGGGCACGACAGCGGTCGCGGACTGGTCTGGGGGTCGACCCCGCGTGGGGCCGCCACCACCGTTTCATCCGGGTGAATGCGCACGCAAATTGGACGCGCCGCCGACTTCTCGCTATCGCGCGCACGCGGAGACCGCGGCGCTCCGGCAGCGCTTGACGTCGCCAGCGTTATGTGGTTACTTAGTCAAGTAACTAACCAATTCACTGGATGCCGGGAGGCCACGTGATCGATGAGGGACGAGCGCTCTTCGTGCAGATCGCCGAGAGCGTCGAGGACTCCATCGTGGACGGGAGCCTCCCCGAAGACACACGCGCGCCGTCGACCAACGAACTGGCGGCGTTCTACCGCATCAACCCGGCCACGGCCGCGAAAGGAGTGAACATGCTCGTGGAGAAGGGCGTGCTCGTCAAGCGCCGTGGAATCGGCATGTTCGTGGCCGTCGGTGCCCGCGAGAGCCTGCGGGCCGAGCGGCGTGCCGCCTTCGCCGCCCGGTTCATCGAGCCTCTGCTCGCAGAAGCTCACACGCTCGGCCTCAGTGCCGACGAACTCGCCACGATGGTCCGCGACCGCGCGGCCGCCCACATCACATCGACCACGGAAGGAGGCGCCCGATGACCGTCGTCCAGGTGACCGATCTCGTCAAGCGCTATAGGAACGCCGCCGCCCTGGATGGGGTGTCGCTGACGCTCGAAGCCAACGTCATCTACGGCCTGCTGGGCCGCAACGGCGCCGGCAAGACAACCCTGATGTCGATCCTGACCGCCCAGAACTTCGCGACGAGCGGCGAGGTCAGCGTCTTCGGCGAGAACCCGTACGAGAACAGCCGCGTGCTGGGCCGGATCTGCTTCGTGCGCGAGAGTCAGCGCTATCCCGACGACGCCCGACCCGTCCACGCCTTCCGGATGGCGGCGATGTTCTTCCCGCACTGGAATCAGGATCTCGCGGACGAGCTCATCGATGCGTTCCAGCTGCCCATGAAGACGCGGATCAAGAAGCTCTCCCGCGGGCAGCTGTCGGCGGTCGGTGTCATCATCGGACTCGCCTCGCGCGCCGAGCTGACGTTCTTCGACGAGCCCTACCTCGGACTGGATGCCGTCGCGCGCCAGATCTTCTACGACCGCCTCCTGGCCGACTACGCCGACCATCCCCGCACCATCGTGCTGTCCAGTCACCTCATCGACGAGGTCGCCGACCTCATCGAACGGGTGATCGTCATCGATCGCGGGCGCATCATCCTCGACGAGGAGACCGATGCCGTCCGCGGCCGGGCCTCGACGATCATCGGCGACGCCGTCGCCGTCGACGCCTTCACCGCGGGACGCGAGGTGCTGCACCGCGAGAGCCTCGGGCGCGTGGCCAGCGCGACGGTTCTCGGCGAACTCGGCATCCAGGACCGGGCGCAGCTCGCGGCATCCGGGCTCGAGGTGGGTGCGGTCTCTCTGCAGCAGCTGATCGTCCGCCTGACCCAGCACGATGCCGAATCCTCGGCCACGGCGAACGCCGCCGCAGCCACCACCGCCGAAGGAGCACGCCGATGAATCGGGTCTTCACCGTCACCCGGATGCAGTTCGTCAACAAGTACACGTTCGTATGGCTGCCGCTGCTCATCCTCGTCGTCAGCCTCGTGCTCTCGATCGCGATCTTCGCGCTCATCCCCTACGGCGGGGCGAAGTACGGCGGCGGAAGCCAGGCTCCGATCTGGTATTTCTTCGGCCTGGGCATCATGTCGCTGAGCTACACCTTCCCGTTCTCGCAGGCCCTCAGCATCACGCGCCGGGAGTTCTTCTTCGGCACGATGCTCGCGGCACTGGTGACGGCCGTCCTGCTGGGCGCCGTCTTCGCCGTCGGCGGCGCGATCGAACGCGCCACGGGCGGCTGGGGTGTCAACGGCTACTTCTTCTCGCTGGACTGGGTGTGGACCGCCGGCCCCGGGGGCGCCGGGCTCTTCTTCGCCGTAGTGGCGATGGTGCTCTTCGTGGCCGGGTTCTGGGGCGCGACGCTCTACCGCCGCTTCGGCGCTCTCGGGCTGACGCTCACGCTGTCGGGCGTGGGGGTGCTGCTGATCGCCGCCCTGTGGCTCGTCGGGCGGATGGATGCCTGGGCGACGGTGTGGACGTGGCTCGCCGACCTGGGGCCGATCGGGCTGACCGCGGTGCTGGCCGTGCTGACGTGCGTGCTGGGTGCCGCGTCGTTCCTCACGCTGCGCCGCGCCATCCCCTGACGCATCGAGGCCGCCGGACGGGCGCCGGAATCAGTCGGCGGCGGCCGCCGCGGTGTGGTGTCGGATGACCTCGGCGACGACGAAGTTGAACCACTTCTCGGCGAACTCGGGATCGAGGTCGGCCTCGAGAGCGAGGCGACGCAGACGCGCGATCTGCTGCTCTTCACGAGCGGGGTCGGATGCCGGCATCCGATGCTCCGCTTTGAGCACCCCGACCTGCTGCGTGCAGCGGAAGCGTTCGGCGAGCATGAAGATCAGCGCCGCGTCGATGTTGTCGATGCTGGCACGCAGGCGCTGCAGGTGAACGGCGGCGTCGGTCATGGGCTTCCTCTCGTCCTCGCCGACATTACCGCCTCTCCCAGCGACATCCGCTGACAGCCCTAGAGTGTGACCATGGCAGCAGCATCCAACGAGTCCCGGCCGCGTTCCCTCCGGCGTGGGGCGAAGACCGCGGCGGACTCCGACCGGGCGAGAACGACCGACGGTGCGGTGTCGGCCGAGGCTGCTGCGCATCGCTCACACACGGGACGCGCGGTGTGGACGACCCTGAACCGCCCCTTCGTCGTGGGCTTCTTCCTGACGCTCGGCGGCCTGGTGGCGATCCTGCTGGGCATGGCCGTCACCAGCTTGGTCACGGTGTGGATCTACGTCGCCTTCGCCCTGTTCGTCGCTCTCGGACTCAACCCCGTCGTGCAGCGCCTGCAGCGGCACGGCGTCGGCAGAGCCTGGGCGATCGTGATCGTGTACTTCGCCCTGGCGCTGCTGCTCGTGGCCGTGCTGTGGCTCATCGTGCCCACGGTGGTGCGCCAGATCGCCCAGTTCATCACGGACGTCCCGACTCTCGTGACGTCGTTCCAGCAGACCGACCTCTACCACTGGGCACGTGATCAGTTCGGCGACCAGGTGCCCGCGATCGTCGCCGAGGTGCAGAAGTTCCTCACCGATCCGGGCCATCTGGCGGCGATCGGCGGGGGCGTGCTGCAGATCGGCATCTCCATCGGCACGACGATCTCCGGGATGATCATCATCATCGTGCTGAGCCTGTACTTCCTCGCGTCATTGCCGGAGATCAAGCAGGCGTTCTACCGCATGGTGCCCGCCCGCAGTCGCGCACTCACGGCCGATCTGACCGAGCAGATCACGGAGTCGGTCGGCGGCTACCTGGGCGGCATGGTCGTGCTCGCCTTCTTCAACGCGGTCGTGAGCTTCATCCTGTACACGGTTCTCGGCCTCCCCTTCCCCGCACTGATGGCGGTCGTCGCCTTCTGCCTCACGATCATTCCGCTCGTCGGAACCGTGCTGTTCTGGGGCATCGCCTCGGTGGTCGCCCTCTTCGCCAGCCCCCTGTCGGCGCTCATCTTCGCCGTCGCGTATCTGGTCTACATGCAGCTCGAGGCATACGTGCTCACGCCGAAGGTGATGAACAAGGCCATCGCGGTGCCGGGAGCCCTCGTCGTGATCGGCGCGCTCGTCGGGGGGACGCTCATGGGCCTGCTCGGCGCGCTCGTCGCGATTCCCGTGACCGCCTCCATCCTGCTGATCATCAAGAAGGTCTTCATCCCCAAGCAGGACGCCGCACTCTGAGCCCCAGTAAGTGCTGGGCTTATTTTAAGTCCTTGACAAAGTAGACGTCGTCTCGCGATGCTGACCAGCGACGGAGCGCAGCCATGCTCCGCACTGATCAAGGAGGATCGTGAAACGACGTGTTCTCGCCGCGCTGGTGACAGCTGCGGCCGTGGCGGCCACTGCCGTCCTACCCGTGACGGCGGCGCATGCCGCCGCCCTCACCTCCGCCGACTTCCTCAAAGCCAGCGGCAACGTCCTGAAGAAATCGTCGGGGACCGGCGCCGCGGTGAACCTCCGCGGCACGAACATCGGCGGATGGCTCACCCAGGAGGACTGGATGTCGCCCCTCGGCGAGTTCGCCGCCGACCGCACCGGCTGGAGTGCAACCGCGTCCGCGGGAGCACCGGCCAACGCCCTCGACGGATCGGGAACCAGCCGGTGGACGACCGGCGCGAATCAGGCCGGCGGGGAGTGGATTCGTCTCGACCTGGGGGCGCCCACTCTCTTCAACCGGCTCACCATCGACAACACCGCCAACGCGGGCCAGTGGCCGCGAGCACTCAACATCGAGACATCGTCCAACGGCTCGACCTGGACCAGCGTGGCGACCCAGCCCGGCACGGACGGTCTCACGACGGTGAAGTTCGCCCCGCAGGTCGCGCGTTACGTGCGGGTGACACAGACCGGCGCCGCGGCCGCCCCGTGGTCGGTCGGTGAGATCAACCTCTACAGCGACCCGGTCCTGTTCAACGGCACGCATACCGCGACGGCGACCTCCAACGCCCCCGGCACGAACGCCCAGATGACGCTCGACGGCAACGTCTCCACGGTGTGGCAGAGCGGTGCCCCGCAGGTGCCCGGGCAGTCGTTGACGATCGATCTCGGGCGCAACGTGGACATGGACAAAGTCCTGTTCGATGCGGGCGCGACCACCGCGAACGACTACCCGCGGGTCTACGACGTCTTCACGTCATACGACAATGCGAACTGGACGAAGGTCGCGAGCGGCTACGGCGCGAATCGCGTCGTGCAGGCCGACTTCCAAGGGACCAAGAACGGTCGCTATCTTCGGATCACCTCGAACGGCACCTCGTCGCAGTGGTGGTCGGTGGCCGAGGTCGCGATCTCGAGCGGAACCTCCCTCGATCGCGGCGGATGGGTCGTCACCTCCTCGCTGGGCGCCTCCCCGTCGAACATGATCGACGGCACCACCTCGACGCGGTGGACCACCGGTGCGGCCCAGGCGCCGGGTCAGGCCGTCACCGTGGACATGGGCGCGCTCATCACGCTGAACAACGTCACGACCGACACCGCGAAGAACACCACCGACGAGGACGACTGGCCGCGCGGGTACACGCTCCAGCTCTCACGCGACGGGTCCTCCTGGAGCACTGTCGCAACCGGGGCGGGAACCAAGAAGGCGTCGACCATCGGGTTCACGGCTCAGGCAGCACGGTACTTCCGCCTCACCCAGACCGGCTCCGCAGGCAACTGGTGGTCGATCGGCGAGCTCACCGCCGGGCTCTACAACGACGACTACTCGCTGACGAACACGATGACCGCACGCTTCGGCGCGACGACGACCGCCTCGGTCGTCGGCACGCATCAGGACACATGGTTCACGGCGAACGACCTCGACGCGATCCAGGCCACGGGAATGAACTTCATCCGTGTGCCGATCGGGTGGAACGTGTTCCTCAATCTCGACGGCACCTGGAAGTCGAATCCGTGGTCGAAGATCGACTGGGTCGTGAACGAAGCCGCGGCGCGCGGAATCTATGTCCTCATCGACCTCCACACGGTGCCGGGCGGCGGCTGCCCGTGGGGCTCGTGCGGTCGCATCGGACCCAACCCCAACGGGTTCTGGGGCAGCGCGACCTATCAGAACTGGGTGGAGGACATCTGGAAGAAGATCGCGACGCGCTACAACGGCAATCCCGCGGTGGCCGGCTACGACCTCATCAACGAGCCCCTGATCGACTACAACGAAGACAGCGACGATGTGGCCCAGAAGAGCGACTACTACAACCGGCTGTACACCGCCGTACGTGCCATCGATGCGGACCACGCGATCTTCCTCGGCGCGTTCTTCGGCCTGGACAAGATCGCACCGCCGTCGACCTACGGGTGGACGAACGTCGTCTACGAATACCACCCGTACGACATGCCGAACTCGAAGGACTGGACGGCCCAGAACCAACTCGTCACGAACGAACTGGGCGGACTGGCTGCGAAGCTCTCGAATCCGGGGGTGCCGATCCTCTACGGCGAATACTCCCTGTACTACAACGACGACGTCTGGGCACGGTTCATGGCGGGACTCAACGCCTCGCAGGTGTCGTGGTCGAACTGGTCATACAAGGTCAAGGGCTCGGCCGAGGACGGCTTCGCCTACTGGGGCATGTACTACGACGACCGCAAGCCGGTGCCGGTCATCAACAGTGACGATGCGGCGACCTTCCAGTCGAAGCTGTCGCAGTTCGCAACCGCCAACTTCACGCAGAACGCGCGGTTCGTCGCCACCATCGCCAAGTACGCCGGCGGCTTGTCGACGTTCGCCCCGTCCGCGCTGAGCCACACCGGCTGGACGGCGACGGCGTCCACGACCGCGGCGGGCAGCTCGCCGAGTGCGGGCATCGATGGCGCCAACGGCACATCGTGGAAGAGCGGCCAGGCCATGGCGGGCGGGGAGTGGTACCGCATCGACATGGGCTCGACCCGCACGGTCGCGATGGTCACGGTGCAGACCGACAGCTCGTCGACGTGGGACTATCCGCGCGGATTCACCGTCGAGACCTCCCTCGACGGCTCGTCGTGGACGACAGCCACCACGGGCATCGCCTACGGATGGAAGCGTCCGATCTCGATCCCACCGGTCAGCGCGCGGTACATCCGCATCACTCAGACGGGCGTGGCGCCGCAGTGGTGGTCTATCGACGAGGTGACGGTCTACTCGTCGTACTGACAACGATCGGCGCAGGGGGTCGCGACGTGGCGGCCCCCTGCGCTCGTTTCGCCGCTCCGCCTCTTGCCAGACAATCGGACATGCCTTAATCTAAGTCGTAGAGAAAGGACGAGGGAGTCTCTTCCCGTCCTCTCGCCGCCGAATCCCGATTCGACACCGCACCTCCTGCACCCCGAAAGGACCTCTCGATGAAGAGAATGCGCTGGCTCGCGCTGGGCACCGCCGCCCTGACGGCCGCCACCCTCGCCGGATGCTCGTCATCCGCACCCGCCGACGGCGGCACCGCCGCCAAGGAACTGACCGTCTGGGTCATGGGCGACAGCTCTGCCCACTTCGATGCGCTGGTCAAGCCGTTCGAAGACAAGACGGGAATCGACGTGAAGACCGTCGCCATCCCCTGGGACAGCGTCGACCAGAAGTTCACGACAGCGGTCGCTTCGGGCGACGGCCCCGACGTGCTGCAGATCGGACTCTCCAAGCTGCGCACCTATGCCGACAGCGGCGCACTGCTCACCCTCGACGACGCGGCACTGTCGGGTCACGAGAACCTCGCGGCATCCAACTTCGTCGACGGCGTCGCCGGAGATGCGACCGCCATCGGGGGCAAGGTCGTCTCCGTGCCGTGGGTGTCGGACACGCGCGTCCTCTTCTACCGCAGCGACATCCTCCAGGCAGCGGGTATCAGCACTCCGCCGGCGACCTGGGATCAGCTGCGCGCCGACGCGAAGACACTGGCCGGCCGCGGTGACGGCTCGTACGGTTACTACATCCCCCAATGGGACAGCGCACTGCCCGTGATCATGACGTGGGACCAGGGCGGCGACATCGTCGACAGCCGGGGCAAGATCGACTTCGATACGCCCGCGTTCGGTAAGGCGGTCGACCTGTACACCGGCCTCTACGCCGACAAGAGCGTGCCCACCAACAGCGACTTCGACCAGGCGCAGGGCTTCATCACGGGAAGCACGCCGATGCTCGTCAGCGGTCCCTACCTTGCGGCCGCCATCTCGCAGTCGGCGCCGGAGCTGGCCGGGAAGTGGAACGTGACCACCGTGCCGTCCGGAGCGAAGGACACGTCGCTGCTCGCCGGGTCGAACCTCGGAGTCTGGGGCTCCACGAAGAACAAGGACGGCGCACTTCAGCTGCTCGATTACCTCTCGCAGCCCGACGTGCAGGTGAGCTGGTACCAGTCCGACGGGCAGCTGCCGACAGTGAAGAAGGCGCTCGCCGACAGCGCGCTGACGGGCGACCCCATGGTGTCGGTCTACACGAAGCAGCTCGCGTCCTCCCGCCTGCTGCCGCTCGTGCCGAACTGGGACGGCGAGACGGGCAAGGCGCTGCTCGACGCGCTCAACTCGATCGTGCTCACCGGCGCGAACCGCGACGACGCACTGAAGACGCTGTTCACGACCACCGCGGGGACCCCCGCGAACTGAGCTCCGGGGGTGCGCGGTGACCCGATCACCGCGCACCCCCGGCCACGAGGCCATGAAGAACCGCATCGTCCCCTATACGTTCATCGCCCCGGCGATGCTCCTGCTCATCGTCTTCGGCATCCTGCCCATCGCCGTGGCGCTCCTCGTGAGCTTCACCGACATGAATCTCGCAGGCCTGGGAAACTGGTCGCGGATCCAGTTCATCGGCGGCGACAACTACACGGCGCTGTTCGCCGACCCCGACTTCTGGCAGGCCCTCGGCAACACCGCTCTGTTCGCGGTCGTCGGCGTGCCCAGCGTGATCGTCCTCTCCCTGGCGATCGCGCTCGCGCTCAACAGCTCGCAGGGCCGCTTCTTCCGCGCGCTGCGCTCGTTCTACTTCGTCCCGGCCATCACCGCGATCGTGGCCGTGGCTCTCGTATGGGGCTACCTCTACAACACGCAGTTCGGCCTGTTCAACTACCTGCTCTCGCTCGTCGGGCTGCCGCCGGTTCCCTGGCTCTCCGACCCCACGGTCGTGAAGTTCTCCGTCGGGCTGGTCGCCGTATGGCGCGGCCTCGGGCTGAACGTCATCATCTTCCTCGCGGCCCTGCAAGGCGTGCCGAAGGAGTACCTGGAGGCGGCGGCGATCGACGGCGCATCGGGGCTGCGCCGCATCGTCTCGATCGTGCTCCCCCTGCTGCGCTTCGCCATCTTCTTCGTCACCATCACCACCGTCATCGCATGGCTGCAGTTCTTCGACGAACCCTTCGTGCTCACCAAGGGCGGACCACTGGGTTCGTCGACGTCGATCGCGCTCTTCCTGTATCAGAAGGGTTTCTCGTCGAGTCAGTTCGGCTACGCCAGTGCGGGCTCGGTCGTCCTCGTCGCGATCATCGCGACGATCACCATCGTCCAGCTGCGCCTGAGGAGGTCCGATGTCGACCACTGAGCTCATCACCCGCGGCGGACGGGGCCTCGCGAAGACGTCGGACGCACGACGGGGCACCCGAGCCGGACGGCGCCGCGGCCGCACCGGCACCATCGTGATCGGCGCGCTGCTGACCGTCGGCGCGCTGATCACCGCGTTCCCGTTCCTGTGGATGATCTTCGCCTCCGTCAAGCCGCGCAGCGAGTCCGTCGCGTTCCCCCCGCAGCTGCTGCCGCGCAATCCGACGCTCCAGTACTTCATCCAGCTCTTCACCGAGCTGGACTTCGGGCGCTACCTCCTGAACACCCTGCTGATCGTCGTCATCTGCATGGTGGGCCTGCTGCTGATGGCGGCGGCCGGCTACGGCTTCGCCAAGTTCGCCTTTCCCGGCAGAGATGCCCTGTTCTTCCTCGTGCTGGTGACGATGATGATCCCCGGCCAGGTCACGATGATCCCGAGCTACCTCATCCTCAACGGGATGAAGCTCACGAACACGCTCATCGGCATCGCCCTGCCGATGCTGGTGTCGGGTTTCGCCGTGTTCCTGTTCCGTCAGTTCATGGCGACGATCCCGACGGAGATCCTCGAGGCCGCACGGATGGACGGCGCGGGAGAGTGGCGCATCTTCTTCCGGATCATCCTGCCCATGTCGGGACCGATCCTGGCCGTGCAGGTGGTGCTCACCTTCATCGCGGGATGGAACAGCTTCCTGTGGCCGCTGATCATCGCCAACGACCAGGGGCTCTACACCCTCTCGGTGGGAATCTCGCTGCTCAATCAGCAGATCTCCACCAACCCGTCGCTGCAGATGGCGGCGTCGACGCTGATGGTCGTGCCCATCCTCATCGTCTTCGTCGTCTTCCAGCGCTACGTCGTCCAAGGCTTCGCCCTGTCCGGTCTGAAATGAGCATCCGTCCCGTGAGGAACACCATGACACCACCCCGTCGCCCCCGCGGTTTCGTCCGCGCCGTCGGCACAGAGCTCGTCGACGACGAGGGACCGCTGCTCCTTCGCGGCGTGGGACTCGGCAATTGGCTGCTCGCGGAAGGGTACATGTGGCTTTTCGGCGACGAGCTGGCCTCTCCGCGCCAGATCGAAGCGCGGATCGCCGAGCTGGTCGGCACCGCGCGGGCGGCCGAGTTCTGGCGCCGGTTCCGGGACGAGTTCGTCACCGAGAGGGACTTCGCGCTCATCGCGCAGCTGGGGTTCGATCACGTCCGCTTACCTCTCAACGCGCGCGGCGTGATCGCCGATGACGGGAGCTTCCAAGAGGACGGCTTCGCACTGATCGCCCGGGCGGTCGAGTGGGCGGAGCGCCACGGTCTGCGGGTACTGATCGATCTGCACGGCGCTCCCGGCGGGCAGACCGGAACGAACATCGACGATTCGCCGCGCGGCATCCCGGAGCTGTTCATGGCGGAGCACTACCGCGCGCAGACGGTGGCGCTATGGCGCGAGATCGCCCGTCGCTTCCGCGACAGCGAGACCGTGCTCGGCTACGACCTCCTCAACGAACCGCTGCCGAACGAGTGGCAGCACCGCTACCAGGACGAGCTCGTCGATCTCTACCGCGAGCTGACCGCGGCGATCCGCGAGATCGACCCCAACCACCTGCTCATGTACGAAGGCAGCCACTGGGCGACCAACCCCGACCCGGTGCGGGTGCGCTTCGACGAGAACCAGGCCGTGCAGTTCCACCGCTACTGGTGCGCCCCCGACGAGACGAGCATCGCCGACTTCCTCCAGTTGCGGCGCGACGCGGGACTGCCGATCTACATGGGCGAAGGCGGCGAGAACACGCCCGGGTGGATCTATGCGGCGACGCGCCTGTACGAGCGCCACGGGATCGGATGGAACTTCTGGCCCTGGAAGAAGCTCGACACTCTCACCTCGCCGCTGTCTGCGCGCGCGCCCGACAGCTGGGAGCTGATCGCCGACCCGACGGCGCAGCTCGACCCCGACCACGCGTGGCGGATTCTGCGGGAGTTCCTGGCGGCCGTCGCCGTCGAGCGCTGCGACGTGCGCACGGCCGTTCTCGATGCACTGTTCGCGCGCCCCGCTCTGCACCTGCCGGCGTGGGCCGGGGTGGGCGGCGAGGCGGAGACCTCGATCTCCGAGCAGGTGGCCGCCCCGCTGCCAGAGGGCCTCTGGCATCACACGGCAGGGGCGGCCTACGCTGCCGCCGAGTACGTTCCCGTGGAGATCACCCCCGGAGACCGCCTCGCGTTCGCGTTCTCGTCCCGCCCGGCATCCTGGCGGGTCGACGCCGACCGATCCCACGCCGTGACGGCGGACTGGCACGAGGGCAGCCTCCGACTCAGCGCCTCGGAGCGCGTGCGGGTGCGACGGCTCGAGGTGAGCATGTGACGGGCTATCGTCGAACCATGAGTGCACAGGCGCGGGGCGCCGCCTCCGCGGCGCCCGCCTCCGCGACCGTCACGACGCTGCGTCAGCAGAATCGTGCGGCCGCTCTGCGCTTCGTGCTGCAGCAGGGCGAGACGACCCGGGCCGATCTCGCGCGGCGTTGCGGATTCTCTTCGGCATCCGCCGCGAACATCACCTCCGAGCTCATCGATGACGGGTTGCTGGCCGAGGTCGGCTCGGTCTCCTCGCGCGGCGGACGACCGATCTCACTCATCGCGCCCCGCGCCGAAGGTGCCTACGCGATCGGCGTCGATGTCGGCGAGCGCGGCGTCGCCGTCGAGCTCTTCGACCTGTCGTTGACGATGGTCGATCGCGAGTTCCGCGGCGGAGGCCACGACGAGACCCCGCCGGACATCCACCGCGATCTCGTCGAAGCCATCGCCGCGCTGCGCGCGCGCAATCAGGAGCGGTGGCCGCGTGTCCTCGGCATCGGGCTCGGGCTTCCGGGTGTGGTCGAGACCGGACCCGACGGTGCCCAGGTGCTCTACGCCCAGAGTCTCGGTTGGGAGCCGTGGCCGATCCCGCGCGACCTGGACGCGGATCTGCCCGTCTTCGCGGAGAACGGTGCCAAGACGCAGGCGCGGGCCGAGCTCTGGTACGGCGCCGCCCGCGGAATCGACCATGCCGTCGTGGCCCTCCTCGGTCGCGGCGTCGGACTCGGCGTGATCAGCGACGGAGCCCTCGCGCACGGCGCGTTCAGCAGCGCCGGCGAGTGGGGTCACACGAAGATCGTGGTCGGCGGCGCGCGCTGCCGGTGCGGACAGAACGGCTGCGTCGAGGCCTACCTCGGCGCCGACGCGATCCTCGCCGAATGGCAGATCCGCGGCGGCTCCTTCGAGGGCTCGGGGTGGCAGGCGATCGGCGCGCTGCTGGCCGCGGCGGACAGCGACGCGGACGCGCGCGACGTCGTCGACGGGGTCGTGGAGGCGCTCGGCGCGGCGCTGGGAAGCGTCGTCAACCTGACCAACCCCGAACGCATCGTCGTCGGCGGATGGGTCGGGATGCGCTTGATGGAGCACGGAGCCGCACGGATCGCCGATGCGGTGCGGCGCAACTGCCTGACGCGCCTGGGCACCCAGTTCGAGATCGTCCCGGCGTCCTTCGGCGGCGACACGGTCGCGCTCGGATCGGCGCTGATGCCCATCACGGCACTGATCGACACTCCCCGCAGCGAGCTGTTCGCCGTCTGAGCCCGCCTCGGCATGGACGCGGCATCTTGACCCCCGCCACCCGACCTCAGCGAGAGCGCCGGCGACGCCTCACCATGAACGCGACGAGCACGCCTGTCGCGAGGAGACTCAGCCCCCCGATCAGCGCACCGCCCGCGAACGACCCGCCGGTCGTCGGCAGACTTGTCACGCCGGGGGCCACCGTCGATGTCGGCGCCGCAGGCGGAGAAGCCGGTGGCACCGGCGTGGGCGAGGCCACGGGCGGGGCCGTGCGGACGGGCAGTGTGATCGTGACGACGGACTGCTCGTTGCCGGCGAGGTCCTGCGAACGGACGTGCACGTAGCGCGGCTGGTCGGTGAGCACGACGGAGAACGGCTTCTCGTACGTGGCGTACATGTTGTTGGTCGCCCCCGCGGGGTCCTTGTCGGGGCCGTCCGACCACACGGTGCGGGAGACCCCCGACCCCGGTTCCGGGTCGGAAGGCTCCAGCGTGATCGTGGCGGACGCGCCGTCGACGATGTCGACGCGAGTCGCCGTGACCGGCGGTCGCGTATCGATCCGGACGGTCGCCGATGCGCTGCCCACCGCGCCGTCGACCGCGCTCGCGCGCGCCAGGATGCTGACCGTGCCCTGCGCCGTGACGGCGACGGGGGCGGTGTACGGCAACCACGTGGCTCCCCCGTCCGTGCTGACCTCGACGCGGGCGATGTCGGATGCCGTCTTCTGCACCGTGACGGCGGCCAGGGGCGCGCTCACGTACCATCCGGACCCTTCGGGGGCGGTGTCGAAGTCGATGCTGACGAGCGGTGCGCTGTCTTCGACCGCGGCGAGGACGAAGACGGTCGCGATGGCGCCGGGCGCGAAGCCGTCGACCGCTCCGACGACGTCGAACATCGCCTCGGGCTGCGCGTACTGCGCGGGGCTGACCGGCGCCCACATGACCGGGACCGCGCTCTCGGCGGTGTCGTCGTCGAAACGGACGCGCACCCGGTCAGGCAGCACGGGAGCGATACCCGGAGCGGTGACGACCGCGGAGTAGTCGACCGCCGTGATGGTCGCGGAGAGCCGATCGGCGACGAACACCGTGGCCGTGACGGGCTGATCGGGGTAGCCGGCCGGCGTCCCGTCGACGGTGAAGGTTCCTCCGGTGGCATAGGAGGTCGGCGCGACCGCGTCCCAGGCGACCTCGACATCGCGGAGTGGGCGGTTCTCCTCCGCGATCCAGACTCGCGACGGCAGGATCGGCGCGGTGCCGGTGACAGTGCGGACGGCGACATTCTCCGCCGCCAGGTAACCGTCGCCGTCGCCCGGCTCGGGGTCGGACGGTGCCACGACTCCCGCGACCTCCCACTCGATGACGCTCGTCGCACGCGCGATGCCGCCGAACTCCTGGCGGTGCAGACTCACGCGCAGCGCGCGCGTCGTCACGGCGTCGAACGATACGGAGACGGGCGCGAGCGAGGTGACGGGGGATGCGGGGTCGAAGGGCGGCAGAGGGTAGTCGGCGACACCCGTCACGGGTGCCCACTCCCCCGCTCCTGTGCGGTACTCGAGGGACCACGAGTCCGGGATCATGACCCCGCCGTCCTGGACGCCGTAGTTCTGCCACAGGTACAGCGTCGAACCGGACAGCGCGACCGGGACGTCCCAGGTGTAGGTGGCGAGATCGGCATCCGGAGCGGGATCGGCGCCCCAGGTGCCCCACATCGCCGCGAGGTCATCGGTGGGGCCCGTGCGTCCGTCGTTGAGTGCCGCGGCCGAGTTCCACGGCGGCACGTAGCTCACCGTCACCTCGGGGGCGTGCTCCGAGGCGGCGAGCGCGATGTTGCTGAGGGTCGATGGCTCGTCGGCCGCCGTCGCGACAGGGGTCGGTGCGGCCAGGGCGAGAACGCCGAGAACGAGCGCCAGGGCGGTGGCGGCCGGCAGCAGTCGGCCGATTCGTCGCGGGTTCTTCATGTTCGCTCTCGTCTGCTCACGCATCGATCGGGGCGCGGCCGGCTGCCAGCAGCACCTTCTGGCGGTCGCGCGCGGTCAGCAATCGGGCATCGGCGAATGACTGGGTGGCCGCGCGGACGACCTCCAGGAACGCCGCGCGGTCGGCGAATGGGGCGTGCGACCAGATCTCGTCGAGCAGAGTCCCCGAGCCGTGCGCGCGCGACGGGTTCTTGACGCCTGTGTCGACCCCGGCGAAGGCGACCGTCGGCTCGGAGCGCTGGAAGTACATGTGATACGCCGCATCCCTCCCGGTATAGGCCGGTTCGAACGTGCGCCCGTCGATGACGAACACGTTGTGCGGCTTCGTCGTCACGTTGCGCGCGATGGAGCCGTCGAGTCGCAGCCGCGAGGCGAGCGAGACCCGCGCGTACCGCGTCGAGTCATCGAGCGCGGTGAGGACGACGGGGCCGTAGACGAGTGCCTGGATGTCGGGACGATCCGGCGTCGACTCGGCGCGCAGTCGCAGCGGGAAGCGCACCGACACGGCGTCGCCCTGAGCCCACGTGCGGCTGAGCTGCGCGTACGTCCCCGGTGCGCGCGGCACGTCGACCGCCTCGCCGTTGACCGCGATCTCGACAGGACCGGTCACCCATCCGGGAATCCGGAGGTTCAGCGTGAGCGGTCCCGACGGCGTCGACGCGAAGGTGAGGATCGACGTGCCCGACTCGGGGTAGGACGATGTCTGCACGAGGGTGATGCCCTTGTCGGCCCAGTTGAGGGTCGAAGCGATGTAGAGGTTGACGAAGAGCGCATCGTCGTCACGCGAGCGCAGGTAGATCGTGTCCTGGTATTTGACGTGGCTCTCCAGCGCCGTGCCGCCGCAGCACGTGCCGATGTTGCCGTCGCCGTACTCCTTGTACGCACCCGGGTGCACGGGGAACATGTAGCAGTTCTCCGGACTCGTCGTCGACTCGGCGTCCCGTCGCCCCCCGAGGATGTGGTTCAGCACGGTGCGTTCGTAGTAGTCCATGTAGCGCGGGTCACGGTCGTGCAAGAAGAGCGAGCGTGCGACCTTGAGCATGTTGTAGGCGGCGCACGACTCGGCGTTGCGCTTGCCGATGTCGCCCGCCACGGCCCCCGCGGGGCCCCACAGCTCGCCCTCCCCGGTGCCGCCGTGGGCGTACGCCCTCCCCGGCACCACCATGTCGAACATCCCCTGCACCGCGTGGAGATAACGCTCCTGCCCGGTCGCGTCGAACAGTTTGAGGTAGCCGGAGAAGGTCGGGATGTACTGGTTGGCGTGCCGACCGTCGAGGGTGTCGCGCCCGTTCGCGCACGCGTCGACCAGGACGTCGTAGGTGAACAGACGTGCGGTGTCGAGGAACTCTGCGCGATCGGGATCGTTCGAGCGCCAGTAGAGCTCGGTCAGGACGTCGTTCATCCCGCCGCATTCGCCGGCGATGTACGACGACCACATGCGCTGGAGCTGCGCCGACGTGCACCGGCTCAGCCGCGAGTGCACCCAGTGTCCGATCCCCTCCGCGAGCGTCAGCGCCTGCGTGTTGCCGGTGTAGGCGTGCGCGTCGAGCAGCCCGGCGAGGATCTTGTGGAGCGTGTAGTACGGTGCCCAGATCTCCCCGTAGGGCGCGAACTGCTCCAGCGCCGAGAACTGCCACTCGCCGTAGGCCGACAGGAATCCCGGGTGGGAGTAGCGCGGGCGACCACCGATGGTCTGCGCGGCGAGCGCGGTGCGGCACTCCGCAAGCCCGGCGACGAACGCGGCGACCTTGTCGGCGAGCGCCGTCTCGCCGGTCGAAGCGTAGGCCATCGACAGACCGCTGAGGAAGTGGCCGCCGAAGTGGCCGCGCAGCAGCCCGCCGGCACCCGCCTTGTTCTGCCCGAGCGTGTACTCCGACGGCCCCCAGCGCTGTGCATCGGGAGCGGGTCCGTACTCCTCCCAGCCGCCGGGCGGGGTGGCGCCCTTCGTGTCGAGGCCCGCGTTGCGGCGGTACACCGCGAGGAGCTGATCGACGGATGCCGCGCGATTGAGGATCAGCGCCTGGCGCTGGGCACGCGTGAACACGCTCTCGCCCAGGGTAACGGCACTCAGCGGGAACGGCCGAAGGCTCCATGCGTCGGGATACACCTCGCGCGCGGCGGCACGGACGACGGAACCCGGATGCCGGGGCCCGCGCACTCGGAGGGCCGGCTCGACCGGGGCGCCGAGCGGGGCCGCGACGGCCGGGGCGCCGCCGGTGACGAGACCTCCGGCGGCGAGCAGCACGCCGCCCACGGCGGCACCGCCGAGCACGCTCCGTCGGGTCAGGGCGGAGATCGGGCGTTCGGTCATCGGAGGTTCCTCTCAGACGTGGAGCGCGGTCGCTCCTGTCCGCGGTGGGCGCGGAGTGTCAGCAGTCCTCCGGCGAGCAGCAGCAGGGCGAACCCGACGAGACCCGACGGGACGGTCGCGCCCGTCGAGGCGAGCACGCCGGAGGTGCCGCCGCCGACAGTGCCCGCGGCACCGACACCCGTCGTGGCACCCGGGGCCATCGCGGCGGCGCGCACGAGCACCTCGGCCGAGGCCTCGCGTCCACTCGTCGCTCCGCGAAGGGTCACCGTGTGGGCGCCGGCGGGAACCGTTGTCGGGATGCTGAGGGTGCCGCGCACCGCGCCGCTGCCGTCCGCGCGCAGCGCCCCGAGACGGAGCGGATCGGAGTGCAGGTCGACCTCGACGAGCTCGTCGGGCGCGAATCCAGAGCCGACGAGCGCGATCGCCCCACCGGCCGAGACCGCATCGACACCGAGCGACACCGACGCGGTGTCGGGATCGACCGGCGGCGTCCCCGTCGACACGGTGACGGTGTGCGGCGCAGACGTGTTGCCCGCGGCATCCGTCGCCCGCACGGCCAGTTCGACGTCGCCGCCCCCGTGCGGGAGGCGGATTCGGCCGCCCGTGAGCGGCGACCACACGTCGCCGACGCGGCGCTCGACGCTGACGACCCCCGACGACTGATCCGACGCCACGACCTCGACGAGGGAGCCCGATGCGTCGTCGGCGACCTGGGTCGACACCGACGGGGCCACCGTGTCGACACGGACCGTGAGGCCCTGGCGCACAGACACGTTTCCGGCGGCATCCACCGCCTCGGCCTCGACGAGGTGGGTACCGTCGGCGTCGATCGTGGCCGTGTCCGTGAACGGGGCCCACGCACCGCCGTCGACACGCACGCGCACGGTCGGCGCGTCATCGATGTCGTCGGTGGCGGTGGCCGTGAACCGCACGCCCTCGCGGTACCACCCGGCGGAGTTGGGTGGGGATGCCGGCTCGAAGGACAGCGTCGGCGCCGTGGTGTCCACCGGCGGCTGCTTCGTGGCAGCCCACACCTCGAACTCCGAGATGGCCGCCGACCCTTGCCCTTCAGCGGCGCCCCACGACTGCATCAGCGCGCGCACCGCCGTGGTGTCCACCGCGGTGAAGTGCACCTCGTTCGGAGCGTCCGACGAGCGTGCGTAGGAGTCGGAGGTGACGACGTCCTTCCAGGTTCCCGAACCGTCGCGATACTGCAGCACCCAGGAGCGGGGTGGGATGAGCCCGGCGTTGACGTCGTCGGCGGCGTCGCGCGCGAACTGCACGTTCGCGCGATCGACCGTCACCGACCGATCCCACGTGAGCTGCACCCACTGTTCACCGACGCGCGGCCACGTGCCCCACGGGGTTCCCGTGACGCTGCCGTCGTTCACGCCGCCGACGGGCGCCCATCCGGATGCCGACGACGCCGACGGCGTCGCATACGGGGCGATGTTGCCGGTCAACGGCGCGTCGGGCGAGCGCGGAATGGTCACCGTCGTCGGGTTCGAGACGTTGCCCGCGACGTCGGTGGCGCGCACGTATACGACGTGCCGCTCCAGGTCCGGTGCCGCGACGGCTGCCGTGTAGGGTCTCCACGTGAGCGGGGTGTCCAGCGCGTACTCGACGCCCCCCAGACCCGATCCGGCATCCGTCGCCGTCGCCGAAACCGATCGCGCACCCGCGTCCAGCGTCGTGGTGACTGCGGGAGCGGTCGCGTCGATGCGGAAGGACGCCGTCGCTTCTGTCGAGACGTTGCCGGCGGCGTCCGTGGCGCGGGCGGTGACCGTATGCGCACCGTCGACGCGCACGACGGTGTCGACGCGACGCGCATCGGACGTGGTCGCCGCCCCGCCGTCCACGGCGACGGTCACGGCGACACGCAGGTCGCGGTCGTCGCTCGCCTCCACCCGGGCCGTCACCGGACCCACGAACCACCCGTCGGCTCCCCGCGCGCCGCGTGCCTCGAGCGTGATCTCGGGGGCCGTGGCATCCGCCGGCTCACCGAGTACTTCGAGCTCCGAGAGCCCGACCGCGGCATGAGTGGTGCCATCGGACTGCCCGTCGAGCACGACACGGATGCCGGTGGTCGTCACCGGCGTGAACGACACGCGGCTGGGAGCCGAGGTCTCGACCGGATAGCCGCTGGCACCCGCGACCTCGGTCCACCTCCCGTCGACGAGGGCCTCGACATGCCATGAAGCGGGTACGGCGACGCCGTTGCCCGCCCCCGACGCTCCGGGGACGTCGCTCCAGAAGTGCGCGTTCACCGCGTCGACCGTGACGGGCTCATCCCACGTGTAGCCGACGTTGCGGCTCGCCGGACGGAGACCGTCCCACGTCGCCCACACCTGCGACGCCGAGCCGCCCTGGTAGAGGATGGTGCCGTCGTTGATCGACGCGAGCGCGTTCCAGCCGGCGGTGAAGTCGGCGACCGGCGTACCGGTCGCCGCGAGGTTGGTACGCCACGTGTCCGCACCGACCACCGTGACGGTGGCCTGGACGCGACCCGCGGCGTAGCCCTGCGCGGTGCCGTTCACCGTGAACGTGCCGGGGGCGACGTACGCGGCGGGGTCGATCGCGTCCCAGGTCACCGGCGCGGCGATGCGGTCGTCGCCGTAGACCAGCGCGACGGTGTCGGGCAGCTCGGGGGCCTCTCCGACGAGAGTGCTGGTGGCAGCAGAGTCCACGCCGGTCGGCGCGACGGCACCCGCGGTCCACTCCTCCACCGCGAGGGCGGAGTAGCTCGACGACGCCCCCGTGCCTGGGGAGGCGTTCAGAACCGCCCGCAGTCGCGTGGTGGCCACCGGCGAGAACGTCACCTCGCGCAGCTCGCCGGTCTTCGTGGGGTATCCGCTCGGGTTCTCGACGTCGGACCAACGTCCATCCGCCCAATACTGCAGCGTCCACGACGACGGTGCGGAGACCCCGTCACCGCTTCCGGGCTCGCGATCGGCCCAGAACTGGATCGATGAGTGGTCGATGCGCACGGGTTCCCGCCAGTCGTACTGGATCCACTGGGATGCCGGTCGGTCGGCGGCGTACGAGCCCCACATGTCCGGCGGAAGCGGGTTCGGGCGCACGATGCCGTCGTTCAGCGCCGCCTTCCAGTACTGCACGGGCACCGGTTCGTTCGACGTCGAGACCGTGGCCCACGGCGCGACGTTCGCCGAAGGCGTCGTCAGGATGTCACGGGGCGGGGTCGTGACGACGGGCTTCATCCGTGCGGGGGTGACCGAGTCGTCCCACTGCACCTCGTCGACCGCGACGGAGCGGCGGAAGTGATTGCCTCCGACCGCGTCAGCGGTGTGGTACGCGATGTACCACTTGTCGTGGTATTCGGTGATGGCCGGGTGGCTCGTCGTCGAAGAGACCGGGGCCAGCACGCGGCCCTGTGACGTCCAGGGGCCCATCGGCGTGGGTCCCGTGGAGTACGCGATGCAGGCGTGGTAGACGGCCGGCGTGCACCAGCTGTCGGGCCCCGCGGTGTTGGCGGCGTACGCGAGGTAATACGTGCCCTTGCGCTCGAACAGCCACGCCGCCTCGAAGAACCCGTCGACGCCGCTGTGGAACTCCGTCGGCGTGCCGATGAGGGTCTTCATGTCGGATGCCAGCTCGACGCCGAAGAGGCGGCCGAAGCTCCCCCAGTACATCCAGACGCGACCGTCGTCCGTGACGTACACGGTGGGGTCGATGTTGTGGGCGTTGTTGCCCAGGATCTTCTGCGACACGATCGGGCCCCCCGCGTAGTCCGTCCAGGGGCCCAGCGGGGTGTCGGACACGGCGATGCCGATGCCGAACGGGTCGGGCGAGCTGCTGCCGGCCTCGTGCACCGGGACGTACCAGTAGTAGCGGCCGTCTCCGCCCTGCACGACCTGGCCCGCATAGGCCCGCCCGGGGGTCGCCCACGAGAAGACCTGCTCGGGACGCATCAGGGACGGATAGTGCTTCCACGAGCCGCCCTCGACGTCCGTGGTCGAGAACGCCTGCCATTCGTTCATCACGAAGTCGTTCGTCGTTGCGTCGGCCTCATCGCGGCCCGCGTAGACGTACAGCGTGTCGTCGGCGACGAGCGTGGCCGGGTCGGCCGAGTAGCTCGACCCGTCGCCGAGGAGGGGATTGGGCAGCGCGGCTGCGGGACTCGCCGGCGTCAGCGCCAGTAATCCTCCCATCAGGCCCACGACGGTAGCGGCTGCCCACAGGCGCCGCGAGGCAGGACGGATCACAGTGGTCTCCTTCGACCCAGGGGAACGAGCGTGAGGGGCCGGGGCCACGCGCCCCGGCCCCGGGATGTCAGGCCGAGCGGCGCCGACGGTAGTGGGCGATCGCCAGAACGATCAGCCCGAGCAGCAGAACACTCACACCGATACCGATCACGACCTGCGCCGGTGCGGCATCCTGGCCGGTCGCCGCCAGCGGCGGCGTCTGCGGCGACGACGCGCCGGGGGCGACCACCGTCACCTGCGCGGTGATCTCCGCCCCGGGGACCATGAGCGCCACGGTGTGCACTCCGGACTCGGCATACGCCGGGACGGTGAACACCGCGCCGGCGGTGCCGTCGGCGCCGACCGTCAACGTGCCAAGCCGGATCGGGGTGGAACGGAACTCCACCGCGAACACGGTTCCGGGAGCCGCGCCGCTCACCGACACCGGGAGCCGACCGCCCGGGGCGACCTGCCCGACGCCGATCCGGATGACCTCGTGGCCCGTGAGCGAACCGCTCGGGTCGGTTCCGGTGCCTCCCCCGGGGTTCGTCCCCGGGTCGGTGCCCGGATCGGAGCCCGGATCGGTCGTCTTCGCCGGTACGGCGACCTCCAGGACATTCGAGACGTTGCCCGCGACATCGGTCACCCGCACGCGCACCGTCGTGGCGGCGTCGCCGACGGCGACGGCACCGGTGGCAGCCGTCCAGGCCGCGTCCCCGAGCCGGTACTCGACGACAGCCACACCCGAACCGGCATCGGTTCCGGTCGGAGTGACCGTGCGCGATGCGGCGTTCCACCCCGCATCCGCGGCCGGCCTGGTGGCATCCCGCTTCACCTCGACGCCGACGGGCGCGGAGGTGTTGCCGGCGGCATCCTTCGCCCGGAACGACACCGGGGTGGCTCCATCGGTCGCGAGCTCGACGGGCGCGGTGTAGGCCACCCAGGCCCCGTCGCCGACCCGCACCTCGACGACGGGCGCATCGTCGCGGTCGTCGATGGCGGATGCCGAGACGGTCACCGTGCCGGTGTACCACCCGCTGGCGGGAGCGACGGGGTCGACCGCGGTGGTGACGACGGGCGCCTGGGTGTCGGGGACCGGGGTCTCCGGCTGCTCCCACACCTGCCATTCCTTGATGCCGACGCTGCCCTTGCCCTGTTCGGTCCCGACCGGGTCGAGCAGGAGGCGGAGCTTCGTCGTGGTCACCGGGTCGAACGACACCGTGTTGTACGTGTCCTTCGCGGTGCCGTAGGCCCCCGCGTTCTTCACGGGCACCCACGCGCCGGCCGTGGCATCCCAGTACTGCGCCTCCCACGTCGCGGGGACGTCGATGCCCAGCCCCTGCGCGTCGATGTTCGACACGAAGTACACGCCCAGCTCGCCGATGGTCACGGGATCCGTCCAGTCGTACTGCACCCACTGGTCGGTCACCTGCGGCCAGATGCCCCAGACGTTCGCGTTGTCGTTGGGCGTGACATCGCCCGACGAGGTCGGCTGGACGTTGTCGTTCAGACCGGTGACCTTGTTCCATCCGGCGGTTCCCGAGGCGGTGGGCGTGGCGAGCAGAGCGACGTTGCGCTTCTGCGAGCCGTCGGCCTTCGGCACGGTCCTCTCGATGACCGAGGAGACGTTGCCGGCCGTGTCGGCGGAACGCACCTGCACCTTCGTCTCGTCGAGCCCGACGAGCACGGAGCCCGTCAGCGCGGTCCAGGCACCCGAGTCGCCCACGCGGTACTCGATCCAGGCGACGCCCGAGCCGGCGTCGGTCGCCGTGGCCTTGACCGTGCGCGAGACCGCGTCGGCCGTGACCTCGACGGCCGGTGCCGTGGTGTCGATGCGCACGGTCTGCTCCGCCACCGCCGACGTGTTGCCGGCTGCGTCGGTCGCTCGGGACTGCACCACGTGCGCGCCGTCGCCCGTCACCGAGACCGTGGCGGTGTACGCCGCCCAGGCGCCGGCATCCACGCGCACCTCGATGCGGGGGGACGCGTCCTGGTCATCGGTCGCGGTGACACCGACGGCCACCGCCTGCGTGTACCAGCCCGACGCCGGGGCCGCCGGCGAGACCTGGAAGGCCACCGTGGGCGCCTTCGTGTCCTCGCCGCCACCACCCACGGTCACCGCGGCCGAGGCGGCCTTCGTGCCGGGCAGGTCGCTCTGCACCGTGCCCGCAACGGTGAACCGTCCCGGCGCGGCGTACGACTCCGCGGCGACAGCGTCCCAGCTCACCGGCAGGTCCTGGCGCGAGCCGTCGTTGAACAGCACGCCCACGGCCTTCGGAAGCACGGGAGACACGCCCGGCTGGGTGCGCGTCGTCACGGCATCCACCTGGTTGATCTGACCGGGAGCCGTCGCGCGGACCCACACCGTCGCCTTCGCCGCCATGGGCGAACCGGGGACGATTCCCGACACCACGAAGCTGCCCTCGCCGGCGACCTGAGAATCGGTCACCTCGGCCCACGTGACGGGCATGTCGGCGTGGCTTCCGTCCGAGAAGGTCGCATCCACCGTCGTCGGCAGCGTCGGCTTCGTCCCCACCGCCGTGCGGACGTCGATCGGTTCGATCGAGGTGGGGGCGTCGGCGAAGACCTTCCACTCGCTCACGGCGACCGCGGCGTAGGGCCCGGTCCCCGCGGCCTGCAGGACGACGCGCATCTTCGTCGTGGTGACCGCGTCGAACGCCAGGGTGTTCACCGCGTCACGGTTCACCGTGTACGCGGATGCACCGGTGACGTCCGCCCAGGCCGCGCCGGTCCAGTACTGCGCCTTCCAGCCCTTCGGGATATTGACACCGTTCGCGGAAGCGGGATCCGTCTGGTCGCTCCAGAACCCGATCTCGGCGCCCGCGATGCGCTGCGGAGTCCTCCAGTCGTACTGCAGCCAGCGCGTGGCGGGGTGGTTGCCCGACCAGGTGCCCCAGATGTCGCTCTGGCTGCCGCCGTCGAAGAACACCTTGCCGTCGTTGACCGCGTTGACGTCGTTCCAGCCCGCGGTGTACTCCGCCGACGGCGTGGCATCGGGGGCGACGTTCGTCCCCGTCGTGACGGGATCGCCCTGCACCGTGACGTCGGTCTGCGAGGCCTTCTCGCCGTCTTCGGCCGTCAGCCGCAGCACGTACTGTCCCTTGTCGGAGAACCGCGCGGTCGTCGACGCCGCCGAGGCGTCATCGAACAGGACCGTCGCGCCCTCTGGCGCGCTCACGACGCTCCACCGCGACGACACGTCGCCGGACGGAAGTCCGTCGTCCTTGACCGTTCCGACGAGGACGGCGGCGCCACCGACCGAAGCCTCGCGATCCTGCCACGCGGTCACCAGCGGAGCCTGATTGGTGGATGCCGGTGCCTCCAGACCTGTGCGGAACACCTGCAGCTCCTTCACGCCGGTCTTCGCGCCGGACGTGTGCGTCACGGTCAAGCGCACCGCGTCTCCGGTCGCCTCGGGGAACTGGATGTGGTTGTAGTTGGCGCGCGGGTAGGCGGGCGTGCGCGCCTGCTGCGGGATCACCGACCACTGACCGCCGCGACGCACCTCGAGGGTGTACACGGACGGTTCCGCGTACCCCGGCGCGGTCGCCGACGAGGAGGTGTCGTAGAAGTACGTGCGGACGTCGTCGAACGTCTTCTCTCCACCGAGTTCGACGGTGAGCGAGTCCTTCGCGTTCGGGGATCCCACGGTCCCCCAGAAGGGTTCGTTGATGGTCGTTCCATCCACCGCTCCCGACGGTTCACGGCCCGCGGCCGAGAAAGTCGCGGCGGCGGATTCGGCCAGGTTCGCGCTGCCGGTGCTGGCGGAGCGCACGTCCGCGCCCGCCTTCGCGAAGAGGTCGACGACGCGGGCGTCGTCCGCGAAGCGCACGTCCTGCGGGGCCTTCACCGAGGATGTCGTGACGGCGGACACCCGCGCATCGCCCTTGACGACGTCGACCGCCCCTGTGGCGGGGTCGTAGACGACGTGCGACAGCTTGTCGACCGTGAAGGCGAGCTTCCCGTCGAGGAACACCGAGTACCCCTCGGGGACGTCGTCGCCGTAGTAGCGGGTGCCGCCCGGCGCGTCCCAGGTGATGGTCAGGTCGCGGTCACGGAAGCGGATGTTGTTCGCGGTGAAGTGGTCCCAGCCGATGTCGATCGGGTCGAGCTCGATCTTCGCGTCGCTGCGCGGCCGGAGACCCATCGTGTCTTCGATCATGGTGAAGTTCGTCGCGCCCAGGATCGTGTGATGGATCCACGAGCGGTAGTCGATCTTCTGCGGGTCGGCCGATCCGTTGGCCCAGAACTCGTTCTGGTCGGGCAGGCGGTTGTCGCCACCGTTCTGGTAGTGCGCCCACGCGTTCCAGTAGAGGAGCTTCTTGTACCACTCGGCGTTGATCGCGTCGGTCGGGTAGTCCCGCAGCACCGTCGACAGCATCCGGAAGGTCACCGTGGAGTTGATGACCGAGAAGTTGTTGCTGCCCTGTCCACCGGTGGCGTTGTAGGCGGCCTGATCGGCCTGATTCGCGGTGTAGAAGGGGAAGATCGGGTACTGCTTGTCGTCGGCGAAGAGCCGGAGGGCCTGGACGTAGTCGTCCTTGTAGTCGGCGTCACCAGGCTTGGGCACGAGGCCCACCGAGAAGGGGTAGTAGTTGTTGATCTCCTTCCACGGAACGTGCTCACCGGTGTTGGCCATGGCGTGCTCGATGAGCTTGTCCTGCGGGTTCCAGAGCACCTTCATGATCTGGGACTTGATGTTCTGCGCGAAGGCCTCCATCTCGTCGGCCTTGGCGTCGTTGCCGGCGGTCCGGTAGGCGGCTGCGGAGGCGAGGGCGTTGGAGTACAGGTAGGCGTTCTCGGCGCGGTCCTGGTAGCCGCCCTTCCAGTGGAACGACACGGCATCCGCGTCGTTCCCAGTCATCGCGCCCCAGTTGTACTCGATGAGGCCGTTCTTGTTGAAGTCGTACGCGTCCTGGAGTCCTTTGACGTCGTCCTCGGCATACTTCGCCAGATTCTGCGCGATCGCAGTCGGGCCACCGTGCAGCTCGTACGAACGCCACGCCGCTTCGGAGATGTATTGCGTGTAGCTGTTGGACCAGTTCGCGGGGTCGCCGGGGTTGTCGACGAACTTGTAGCTCTTGCTCGTCTCGCCCGTCGAGACCCAGGGTCCGTACGAGTAGATCGGGTCGCGGAAGTACTTCAGGTCGTCGATGAACATGCCGGTGGTCAACACGATCGAGTTGTTGTATCCGAGCACGCCCTCCATGGCGACCGGGAACTGGTAGGTGTTGCCCGGCATGTCGGCATCGAGGAAGTTGAACCGCATGAGCCACCAGCGATAGAACAACGTCTTGTCGATGTTGTCCTCGGGGGTATCCAGGTACGGGACGTTCTCAGCCCACCACCGGTTGTAGGCGGTCACGTGGGTGGTGTAGGCCGCGGCCGGCGATTGCGCGCGCGTGGCGTCGTAGTCGGCGCGCGACGGGGCGATCTCGTCGGTGATCAGTCCCAGCTGCACCTTGGTCGTCGCGCTGCCTCCGGCAGGGATCGACAGCGTGCGCGAGAGGGCCGCACCCGTCGGCGAGAAGCCGTCGCCCGAGAAACGAGGGGAGAGCGTCGTCAGGTCGTTCAGCGCCGAGACGTGACCGACCAGCTCGTCGCCCTCGACGAGAGTGGCAAAGGGCGAGGATGCCACGAGTTCGACGTCGACCGCCCCACCTGTGGAACGCACCTGCAGGTCGGTCACGAGAACGTTGGCGTCCGTGATGAACTTCGTCTGGACGACCTCGATGCCGCCACCGGTGTGGACGCTTCGCCAGTAGCTGGGCGTCTGCTTGCGCTGCGCGACGTCCTCCGTCAGGGTCACGTCGGCGCCACCGATGCGGGCCGAGATCGTGTAGCCCGGCCGACCGTCGATGGCCTCCCAATACGCCAGCTGCCCACCGAAGCCGAGAACCGAGGGGTCGTGCTCCTTCATGAACGCGGCACGCCCGCGTGTGAACAGCCACTGGTTGTTGTCGCCGAAGCTGCCCGCGTCGCCCGTGCGTGCGAGCATGCGGTCCATCCAGAAGTCGGTGTCCGAGTTCGAACCGGCGCCGGCGGAAACATCCGCGTCGAAGATGCGCTGCAGCTGATTTCCCGGGGTGTACGTCACGCCGGTGTCGGGCACGGGGTGGGGGTCCCCCGTAAAGGTCGGATAGCCGATGTCACTGTTGGCGGCGTGCGCGGGCGCGGCGCCGAGGGCGGTCACGATCAGTGCGGCGATCGCGGAAGCAGCGATGGCGGCACGACGGACGCGCAACGGGATCGTCGGATGGGAGTCCACGGTCTCTGAGTTCCTCTCCGCGCCGTTCACCGATGAGCCGCGCGTACGTGGGTCGCCACGCTACAGAGGATCCATAGACTTCCGCAATGGTTTTCGTAAATTTCGCTAGATAACGAAAAACCGACCGACTTGTGACGAAAAGTCAGCGCCTCGGGATCGTGGAGCCGCGAATGATCAACCGCACCGGGAGGTGATGTACGCCGGCTCCGAGGTCGCGCCCGTCGATCGCATCGAAGATGCGCTGAGCGGCCTGCCGCCCGAGTTGCTGCAGGTTCGCGTCGATGCTCGTCAGCCCCGGGCGAGCATTGTCGGCGAGCACCTCCCAGTTGTCGTAGCCGATCACAGCGAGGTCGCCGGGCACATCACGACCGAAGTCGCGCGCGGTGTCGAGCACTCCCCGTGCGATCTGATCGGAGCCGCAGAAGACGGCGTCGACGTCGGGGTGCCGCTGCAGCAGGATGGCCGCGGCATCCCGACCCCAGTGCTCGTTCCACGCGGCGAACATCGGCTCTCCCACCAGCTCGAGCCCCGCCGCCGCCAGCGCCGCCCGCGCGCCGGCCAGTCGGTCCTGCGCCGCAGCGTACGCCGGGTCGCCGGTGATGTGGGCGATGCGGGTACGGCCGCAGGCGATCAGGTGCTCGACGGCGAGACGTCCGCCCGAGTAGTTGTCGGGCGTCAACGAGAGATCTCCCTCGTCCTCGGACGGCGCGTAGGCATAAACCACCGGGACCGACAGATCCTGCCCGAGCGACGGGCGCGGATCGGTTTGGCGCCCCACCACGATGATGCCGTCGACGCGGCGGCTGATGAGGGCGCGGAGCTGATGCTGCTCCCGGATCGCGTCGCCGCGCGCATCGCAGAGGAAGACGTTGACCTGGCCAGCGCCGAATGCGTCCTCCGCACCCATGAGGATGGGGATGACGAAGCGACCTTCGAGGTCGCTGGTGAGAAGTCCGACGGTTCCCGTGCGGCCGGCGAGCAGGCCGCGTGCCATCGCGTTGGGCGTGAACGACAACTCATCAGCCGCCGCGACGACCCGCTTGCGAGTGGTCGGAGCCACATCACCCCGACCGTTCAGCGCTTTCGACGCCGTCGCGATCGACACTCCCGCGCGACGAGCCACGTCGCTCAGCGTCGCAGCGCGACCATGATCGCTACGCGTCATCTTGGCTCCCGTTCCTCGAGCGCCTCGACTCGATGATTCTTCGATCGTCGTTCTTGACGAGCAGACCCTTCCCAGGTTAGCGTCCCGAAAGGGATTTCGACATTTTCGACATTCCTCCCTGACAAGCGGTGTCTGATCCCGTTCGAGGCATCCGCTCAATGAAGAGCAAGAGGAGACAGCAATGACACGAATCCGGCACCGCTTCGCCCTGCGGGCAGCGACCGCCGTGGTGGCGATCGGGGCACTGGCCGGCACTCTCGCCGGCTGCGCCGCAGGCTCCACCCCGTCGGCACCCGCCGACATCCCCGCCGCCGGCACCGACGACGGCTCGACCCTGACGCTGTGGACGCGTGCGCCCTTGGAGCGGCAGGCGAAGCTTCTGGTCGAGGCGTACAACGCGAGCCACCAGAACAAGGTCGACCTCACTGTCGTACCCAACGACGACTACGTCGCGAAGGTCGGCGCCGCGGCCGGGTCCGGCGGGCTACCCGACCTGTTCGCCGCCGACATCGTGTACGTCCCGAACTGGGTGCAGCAGGGGCTGTTCCAGGACATCACGGCGCAGGTAGACGGCCTGTCGTACAAGAGCAGCATCAACAAGGGACACCTTTCCGCGGGCACGATGGACGGCAAAGAGCACGTGCTGCCATTCGTCCTCGATCTCTCGATGCTGATGTGGAACAAGGAGCTGTTCAAGGAGGCCGGGCTCGACCCGGAGAAGGCTCCGGAGACGCTCGCGGAGTTCGCCGCTGCGGCCAAGGCTGTTCAGGGCCTCAACAAGCCCGGCGTGTCCGGCACCTCGACCGGGCTCAACTGCGGCGGATGTCTGGTGTTCACCTGGTTCCCGTCCGTGTGGGCTTCGGGCCAGCAGGTGCTCAGCGACGACGGCAAGTCATCGCTGCTCGCCGGAGATGCTGCCAAGGATGTCTACGCGACGTGGAAGGACCTGTACTCGTCCGGCGCGGTCGCCCCCGGCTCGGCCGACGAGACCGGCGCGACCTGGGTGGCCGGGTTCCAGGAGGGCAAGGTCGGAGTGATGCCGTTCCCCGCCACGCTCCTTTCCGGTTTGTCGTTCGATGCCGGCGTCGCCGGCATCCCGGGTGTCAAGGGCGGCGCATCGACCTTCGTCGGCGGCGACGGCATCGGTGTCTCGAAGGACTCGAAGAAGGCCGCGCAGGCGTGGAACTTCCTGTCCTGGTTGATGTCCGAGGATGCCCAGGTCGGCGTGCTCGCGAAGGACGGCAACGCCGTCTCGCGCTCTGACCTCGCCGAGAACCAGTACGCGTCCAAGGATCCTCGTCTGGTGACGATCAACAAGGTCGCCGGACAGGGCGAGACGCCCGTCGCTCTCAACTTCCAGCAGGCGTTCAACGCACCCGGAAGCCCCTGGCTGTCCCTCGTCCGCAATGCGGTCATCCAGGGCACCTCGTCGGTGGATGCCGACAACGACGCGATCACGTCCGTTCTCGGTCAGTAGCCCCCCGGTGGGGGCCGCCCATGGCGGCCCCCACCCTCTCCGGAAGGAATGACGTGGCCCTCTCCACCACCGCGCGCCGCGCTCGGCATCGGCGCACCGCTCTCGGCGGCCCCCTCCAGGGGTGGCTCTATGCGACTCCGACGGCATTGTTCGTCGCGCTGTTGTTCATCATCCCCCTCCTGCTCGTCCTGCAGATGTCCGGCTCGGAGTGGCCCCTGCTGCGGGGAAACCTCGGACCGAACTTTCCGGAGAACTTCGTCAAGGCAGTCGACCACCGCCTCTTCTGGGACTCCATCCGTTTCACGCTCGTGTACACGGTCATCACGACCGTCCTGCTCATCGGTCTGGGGCTCGGCCTGGCGCTCCTGGTTCAGGAGTCGACGGCCTGGAAGGGGTTCCTGCGCACCGCGTTCCTCCTGCCCAGCGCGCTCGGGCTCGCCTCGGCATCCCTCCTCTTCTACGTGCTCTACTCTCCGATCGCAGGACCTTTCGCGGAACTGATGGAGTCGTGGGGCGTCACCTTCCTCGGCACACCGAGCGGCGCCCTGTGGTCGACCGTGTTCCTCATCGTGTGGCGCTTCGCCGGCTTCTACATGCTGCTGCTGCTCGTGGGGCTGCAGGGCATCCCGGAGGAGATCTACGAGGCGGCTCGCATCGACGGCGGCTCACGCTGGCAGATCTTCCGCGACATCACCGTTCCGCTGCTGCGTCCCACGTTCGCCCTCACGACCGTCATGTGTGTGACCGGATCGCTGCTCGCCTTCGACCAGTTCTACATCCTGACCAAGGGCGGGCCGGACAACAGCACGATGACAGTGGTCCAGCTCATCTACAACATCGCTTTCCAGGGGCAGAACAACCTCGGCATCGCGGCAGCGCTTTCGGTCATCGTGCTCCTCGCTCTCGTCGTCATCAACATCGTCCAGTTGCGAGCGTTCCGCCGCCCCGAGGAGGCCTGACATGGCACTGACCGAGACGTCGCCGCGCGCTGCGACGACCGCGACGCGCGCACTCGTCGCACCCGGAAGCGTCCACCGACGCCGACCCACGGGCCAGCTGCTGTGGGGCATCCCCTCAACGGTGTTCACGGGCGCCCTGGCGATCATCTTCCTCTTTCCCCTGGTCTGGACAGGGGTCGCCTCAGTGAGTCCGCAGGCCGGCACGAGTCAATCGCAGGGGTGGGGCTTCGGCAACTACGTAACGCTGGCCAACTTCCAGGCCGGCATATGGGTCTACCTCGGCAACTCTCTGTTCGTCTCGCTGCTGACCGTGGCGCTGACGTTGCTCGTATCGTTCCTGGGCGGATACGCCTTCGCTCGGTTCTCGTTCCCCGGCAAGAACCTCCTGTTCCTGCTGGTGCTGGCGATCCTGATGGTGCCCTATGCGACCCTGCTCATCCCGCTGTATGTCATCCTCAACGCGGTCGGTCTTCAGAACTCGCTCGTCGGTGTGGCCCTGGTGCTGACGATGTTCCAGTTGCCGTTCTCGATGTTCATGATGCGCATCTCGTTCGAGGCGGTCCCTCGGGAGCTGGACGAGGCGGCGCTCGTCGACGGCTGCACCAGCTTCAGCGCCCTGTGGCGCGTACTCCTCCCCGCCGTCAAGCCCGGGCTCATCACCGTCGGTCTGTTCGCCTTCCTCACCGCGTGGAACGACTTCATCGCCCCCCTGATCCTGATCAACGACTCGTCGCGGATGACGCTGCCCCTCGCGGTAGCCAACCTTCGAGGCCAGACGATGGGTGTCATCGACTACGGCGTGACCGAAGCCGGCGTCGTCGTCCTCGCGCTGCCGTGCATCGTTCTGTTCCTGATCCTCCAACGTCACTACGTGCGCGGTTTCATGTCCGGCGCCTTCAAAGGATGACCATGTCCACCACCCTTCCTCCCGCACCGCGGGAATCCGTGTCAGCGGGCGTGATCGTCGCGCCCGTCGTGCCCAACCAGTCCTCGCTGCGCCCTCTGGGGCTCGACGAGGTGCGCATCACCGGCGGCTTCTGGGGAACGCGTCAACGCGTCAACGCCGAGCACACGCTCGCGCACATCCACGACCGGCTGGAGTCCGAAGGCTGGCTGGCGAACTTCGACCTCGCCTCGACTGGCACACTGCCCGCCGGCCGACGAGGACGGGAGTTCTCTGACTCCGAGGTGTACAAGTACCTCGAAGCCCTCGCGTGGGAGATCGGCCGCAGCGGGAGCGCAGAGCTCGAAGAGCGTCTGCGCTCGACTGTCGGACGTGTCGCCAGAGCCCAGGCCGCCGACGGATACCTCAACACGAGGTTCGGTCGTGACGGGCAGCCGCCCCGCTGGTCAGATCTCGAATGGGGCCACGAACTTTACTGTCTGGGTCACCTGTTCCAGGCGGCAGTGGCCCGCGAGAGGACCCGACCGGGTGCCGACGACGGGCTGCTCACCGTGGCGACCGCCGCGGCCGATCTCGTCTGCGAGGTGTTCGGTGCCGACGGCATCCCTGCCTTCTGCGGTCACCCGGAGATCGAGACCGCCCTCGTGGAACTTGCGCGTGTGACAGGCCGCGAGCGCTATCGTGCACAGGCCGCTCTCTTCGTCTCCCGCCGTGGCCACGGCACTCTGCAGGACATCGAATGGGGGCGGCGCTACTTCCAGGATGATGTCCCGGTTCGTGAAGCGGATGCGCTCGGCGGACACGCCGTCCGCGCAAACTATCTCGCCGCAGGCGCGGTCGACGTCGCGGTCGACACCGCCGACGATGAGTTGCTGTCCTCGCTGCGCCGACAGTGGGCACACACACGCGGACGTCGTACGTACATCACGGGAGGTCAGGGCTCCCGTCACCAGGACGAGGCGTTCGGCGAAGACTGGGAGTTGCCGCCGGACCGCGCCTATTCGGAGACCTGCGCGGGCATCGCCTCCGTGATGTTCTCGTGGCGATTGCTGCTGAACGATGGCGACGCCGACTACGCCGACCTCATCGAGCGGACGCTCTACAACGTGATCGCGACATCGCCCGCACCCGACGGCCGCAGCTTCTTCTACGCCAACACGCTGCACCAGCGAGTACCCGGCGTGCCTGCCGACGCTGACGGCACGTCGCCGCGCGCCTCGTCCTCGCTCAGGGCACCGTGGTTCGATGTGTCATGCTGCCCCCCGAACGTCGCCCGCACGCTCGCAAGTCTCGATGCCTACCTGGCAACGGCGGATGCCGAGGGCATCCAGATCCACCAGTACGCTCCGGCGCAGATCCGCACACGGCTGGACGATGGCAGAACGGTGTCGGTCGATGTGAAGACCGAGTACCCGGCGCGGGGAACCATCCGTGTCATCGTGAACAGCGACGCCGTGTCGCCCTGGACGCTGTCGCTGCGCGTGCCGCACTGGGCCGAGGGCGCTCGCATCATGGTGCAGGAAGCAGGACAGCCGGAACCGGTGATCGAGCGGGCGGCCGAGGTCGGACGTGTCGATGTGCGTCGGGCGTTCCGCGCCGGCGACGTCATCTCGCTCGAGCTCCCTCTCGCGCCACGCGTCGTGCACCCCGACCCGCGCATCGACGCCGTCCGAGGCTGTGTGGCGATCGAACGCGGCCCCGAGGTTCTGGCGCTCGAGTCGGTCGATCTTCCGGGCGGCGAGAATGTGGGCCAGATGGCACTCATCGGCAGCGTGACACCACGCGAGCGGGATGGACGGGTCTGGGTGCGAATTGGGCGCCGACGCGAGCACCGCTCGATGTGGCCGTACGAACCGATCGAGCAACGCGGCTTCGGCGCGGTCGCTACAGTGCCGCTCGTCGCGTACCACGACTGGGGTCATCGTGCGCCGTCGACGATGCGGGTGTGGATCCCGGTGGACTGAATCCGAGCACCCGCTCAGGATGCCGGGAGCAGACAGGTCGGCGAGGGGGCGTCGACACGGCGTCGCGCTCGCCCCGGCACCCCGGTGCGCTCGTTCAGCGTGAGCGCGGCGATCTCGTCGGAGTGCTGACCGGCGACGAGGAGGGTGTCGCGCACGACGACGTGATGCCGCGGCCCCTCCACGCCCGCGTCGACGAGCGCGACGGGACGCAGCTGCGCCCCGTCACCGCGCACCTCCACGACGGCGATCGTGTTCGAACCGCGCAGCCCCGCGTAGACGAAGCGGCCGTCACGCGAGAAGGCGAGCTCGGCCGCAGCGTCTCCGGCGAGCGCGCCCGGCGACAACGCCACGCCGGCGGCGACGCGCCACTGCCCGCTCGCGTCGGGCGCCAGCGCGTAGAGCTCGTTCGACTGCTCGGTCACCACGAAGAGGTGCTCCGACGGATGCCATCGACTGTGGCGCGGCCCGGTCTGCCGCGGAAGCGCGACGTCGCGCGAGCCCTGCGTCCCCGTGCCCCGCCAGAAACGCACGAGATCGAGCCCGAGATCGGTCGTCGCCATCGTGTCGCGCGGCAGGAACCGCACGTGGTGCGCGCGCGACGGCCGCGGCTCCTGCGATATGCCGACCAGGGCATACGGGTCGGACGCGGCGGCGAGCACGCTCGGCTGGGACGGGCGTCCCTCGGCATCCAGCGACATGCGCACGAGGCGCCCATCACCCCAGCAGGCCGCGATCAATGCGTCGCCGGCGGGGGCGACGGCGAGATGGCAGACGGCATCGCCGGCCTCCACGGGGGCGCCGAGGGCGATGAAGCCCTCCTCGCCGGTGCGGCGATATGCCTGCACGACGCCGCGCCCCTCCAGCGCGGCGTAGACGACCGCACGCGTCGGATGCCACGCGATCCATGACGGCGACTCGGCGCCGACGGCGACCTCCGCGCGCCGGGCGAGCTCTCCCCCGGCCGATCCGTCATCGGGGTCTCCAGCCAGGAGCGTGCCGATGCCCTCCGCGCGGCCGCCCATGTCGGCGGAGTACCCGCCGAGGAAGAAGCGCACCTCAGTCGACGAGATCGTGGCGCACGATGACCGCGTCCCGGGCGGGACCCACACCGATCACCGAGATGCGCGTGCCGCTCATCGCTTCCAGAGCGAGCACGTACTCCTGCGCCGCGACGGGCAGATCCTCGAAGCTCCGCGCGCCGGAGATGTCGTCCTGCCAGCCCGGGAAGTACTCGAGGATCGGCGTGGCGTGGTGGAAGTCGCTCTGGTTGACCGGCACCTCCTCGAACCGCTCGCCGTCGACGTCGTACGCGACGCACACGGGGATCTGCTCGAGCCCGGTGAGGATGTCGAGCTTGGTGAGCACGAGGTCGGTGATGCCGTTGATGCGGGTCGCGTAGCGCGTGATCGGCGCGTCGTACCAGCCCACCCGGCGGGGCCGTCCCGTCGTCGTGCCGAACTCGAAGCCGCGCTTGCGGAGCCACTCGCCCTTGTCGTCGAACAGCTCGGTCGGGAAGGGTCCGGAACCGACGCGCGTCGTATAGGCCTTGACGATGCCGACGATGCGATCGAGGCGGTTGGGACCGACCCCCGACCCGGTCGACGCACCACCGGCGGTGGCAGAGGAGGAGGTCACGAACGGGTAGGTCCCGTGGTCCACGTCGAGCATGGTGGCCTGGCCGCCCTCGAAGACGACGACGTCGCCGGCATCCAGGGCACGGCTGAGCAGCAGCCCCGTGTCGCAGACCATCGGGCGCAGGCGCTCGACGTAGGAGAGCAGATCGTCGACGACCTCGTCGACGGTGATCGCGCGGCGGTTGAAGACCTTCACCAACAGGTGGTTCTTCTGATCGAGCGCGCCTTCGACCTTCTGGCGGAGGATGTTCTCGTCGAAGAGGTCCTGGATGCGGATGCCGACGCGGTTGATCTTGTCCGCGTACGTCGGGCCGATGCCGCGACCGGTCGTGCCGATCATGCGCTTGCCGAGGAAGCGCTCGGTGACCTTGTCGAGCGTGCGGTGGTACTGGGTGATGACGTGCGCGTTCGCGCTGATCTTCAAGCGCGACGTGTCGAGGCCGCGGGCGTTGAGCGCCTCGAGCTCGGCGAAGAGCACTTCGAGGTCGACGACGACGCCGTTGCCGATGACGGCGTTGACGCCGGGGGACAGGATGCCGGAGGGCAAGAGGTGCAGTGCATACTTCTCATCGCCGATGACGACGGTGTGACCGGCGTTGTTTCCGCCGTTGAACTTGACGACCCAGTCGGTGCGCTCACCGAGAAGATCGGTGGCCTTGCCCTTGCCCTCGTCTCCCCACTGGACGCCGACGATCACGATTCCTGGCATGGACTGCTCCCCCGTTTTCGGCCTTCTGGCGCATATCGGACGGTTGCACCGGGAATGCCGGTACACCCCATCCTATCGAGCGGCCCGTCCTGCGCTCCGACACCGCTGAGCGGGCGGGNGAGGGTCANCTCGCCCGCCCGCTCAGCGCATCCGTCAGATCTCGCGACGACGGCGGCGCGTCAACAGCACGATGCCGACGATCAGACCTGCGATCCCGAAGCCGGACACCCCGAGCACGAGCGCCGAGCTGCCACCGGTGGCCGGCAACGGCTTGTCGAAGCGGTTGTCGACGCCGATCGCGACCGTCCTGTCGGCGGTGATGACGACGCTCGCCGGATTGGCGGAGTGTCCACCGTCGACGGTCATGGTGACCTGCTTCGCCTCGCCGGTGCGCGTCTCGGTGAGCACGCACGCGGCATCCGTCGGCAGATCGGTGTAGACGACGGGCGTTCCCACGGTGAGATCGCGGACGGCGCCGCCCGGGATCGGCAGGTTCTCGCCGTACCAGGTGCACACGAGCGTCACACCGAAGGTGTCGCCGGTGTGGGCGGATGCCGCGGTGCCGCTGACCGTCTTCGTCACCGAGATCTGACCGGCGGTGAAGGTGTTGGCGATGGTCATGAGCTGCGGCTCGTCGCCCCCGTGAAGGTCGATCGTCGCGCTCGTCCCGGTCACGGGGTCGGCGTCGTCCACCGTGATGCTCGTGGAGGCCGCGTGACCGGTGACGGTCTCGGTGACCTCACACGTCGCGCCGACGGGAAGGTCGGTGTAGGCCGCCCGGTAGTCGTTCGCGGCGGTGAGCTGGCGCTCCGCTCCCCCGGGCACGGCGATGTCGGTGACGGTGCCGTCCACGACGTACATGCAGACCGCGCTGACCGTGAACGGTCCCGCCGCACCGGGATTGAGCATGTTGCCCTGGCGCTCCTTGACCACGTCGAACGAGGCGAGGTCGAAGCGGTTGGTGGCCGTGACCTTCACGTCGCCGATCGCGACCGGGTCGGTCGGCGCCACGATCGTGACCTGGCCGTCGGCCGGGTCGAGCGTCGCCGCGGTCGCACCCCCCGTCGTCAGCTCCTTCACGTCGCACACGGTGCCGGTCGGGTACACACCGAACGTCTCGGTGTCGCCGTGGCGCAGCGAGAAGCGCTGGTCGAGCAGGCTCTGACCCTGGTACGTGCAGACGGCGGAGAAGTCGAACGAACCCGTGCCGTAGAGGTCGGCGCCCGCACCGGTCACGACCTTGCCGACCGTGAGTCGACCCGCGTCGTACCCGTTGGTCACGGTGACCGCGGCGGCATCCACCCCGGGCGTGACCGTGGCCGAGCCGTCACCGGCGTCGACGACGTTCGTGCCCGTGAACACGATGTGGTTCGCGAAGAACGAGTCCGTCTCGGTCACCGTGCAGCTTGCCCGGGCGGGGATGCGGTCGGTCGGAGCGGTCCAGGTCTGGCCCGCCTCGAGCGTGAAGGTGAGCTTGTGGGAACCCTGATCGTCGAACGCCACCGGCATTCCCGTCGCACTCGTGCACGTCAGCGAGAACGTGAACGGTCCGAACTCGCCGGCCGTCGCCTCGGTCTGCACCTGCTTCGTGACCGACAGACCGCTGTACTGGTAGTCGTTCGTCAGCGTCGCGACCTGCAGCGCGGGCACGTCGCCCGCATCACCCTCCTGCGGGGCCGGCTCGGTGACGGCGATCGTCGTGGGCGATCCGCTGCGGGAGGTCTCACCGAACGCGCCGACGGCGCCCTGTTCGGTGACGGTGCACGTCGTGCCCTCGGCGCTGAGCGGGATGCCGTCGATGCGCGCCGTGTAGTCGTTGGCCGCACTGAGGGTGACGGTCGACGCCGCTCCGAGGTCGAGCGGTGACCCGCCGGCGGAGCAGACGACATCGGCGAGGAAGCTCGTCGGCGCGTACTGCGCCGCCGGTCCCGTGATCTTCTTGGTGACCGCGATCGAGCCGAAGCGCAGGTGGCTGCCGACGACGGCCGGAGCGATCTTGCGGAACGTGCTCTCGGTGGTCAGCTCGTACTTGACGCCGTACTGGTTCCAGGCGAACTGATCGCTCGCGGGGACGCTCGTCGACGCGCCGTCGGGACGGTCAGCGGCAGCCGGCTTGTTCACGGTGGAGAACGTGACGTCGGCAGCCTGACCCGGCGTGAGCGCCTTGGCCGGCGTCGTGCGGAAGTCGAGGTGCACGCGGATGCCGGTGACCTTCGACCAGTCGGTGCCGTCGGACGCGACGGTCCACTTCTCACCGTTCTGCTCGCAGACCGGCGCGGTCGTGAGCGTCGACCACGTGTTGACGCACACTCCCGTGCTGGTGGTGACCTCGACGGTCTGCGTCGTGCCGGCCGGAGCGGCGACCTTGAGCGAGCCCGCCAGGAGCTCGGGGCGCAGCGTCGAGCCGCGACCCGTGGCCGAGATGAGCAGCGTGTCACCCGGCGTCGGCAGCTGGTCGAACACGGTCATCTCGGCGACCGGGACGGTCCCCGCGTTGACGTTGTGCAGCACCCAGTCGTCCGTGCCGCCCACCTCGGAGTTCGCGACACACGGCGAGCGGAAGTAGCCCTTGTCGCCGACGACGAGATTCTGCTGGCAGATCGCATCCGAGGCGCCCGGCTGGTACGCACCGGGCAGCGCGCCCGAGACACCCTTGACGGTGTACAGGTTCGAGCCGGCGACCACGCCGACGTAGTCGGTGGTGCCGCACGTCGTGGGGTCGTTCGCGAACGCGCTGGTCGTCGATCCGCCGGGCACGGTGTTGCGACACGCGGTGAGCTGCTGCGCCGTCTTCACCGTCATCGTGTTGGTCGCGCGGTCGCCCTGCGACAGTCCGGGCTGCAGCTCGAGGAACAGCCGCACCTTGAACACCTCACCGGGCTTCATGCGGTTGCCGTCCGACGGCCACGTGAACGTGACCGTACGACCGTCGGGGCTGAGGCCCACCGTGACCTTGTCAGACAGGAGGCCGTCGGCCTGCTTGGTGAACGCGGGCGCCGGTGTCGTCAGGTAGTCCAGCTGCACCGGCAGCGTGTCGGTCAGCTCCGACACGGTGAGGAAGCCGGTGCCGGTGTTCTGGAAGGTGAGATCGAACGGCACGGGAGAGCCGACCGACACGAGGCGGTCGCCGTTGTTGCTCAGCTTGTTCACCGCGATCTGGTGCGTTCCCTGCGTGAGCGCGATCTGGGCGGACGCCTGCTTCAGGGCGGAGTCGTTGCCGTCGACGCGCGTCGACTGCGAGGACTGCGTGTTGGTCACGGTGTGATCGAAGATCACCGGGCCGCTCGCGTCGCGGTAGGCGTCGCGCACCTTCACAGTGAACGCGGCCGAGGCCGACCAGTTGCCCGCCGGGAGCGTGTTCGAGAACAGCCCGCCGTCGGCGCGCGTGAAGGTGAAGCGGATGCCGTCGACAGCGGTGACGTCGGTGCCCGTGGGCAGCGCGGCGGTGGCCGCGGCGGTTCCCTGGATCCAGCCTCCCCCGGCGTGCACATCCACCCGCACGCGGTCGGCGCCGGCCGGCAGGGTCACCGTGCCGAGCCCGACGAGGTCGAACGTGTTCCAGAAGGCGGTCGCATCGGCGAAGTCCTCGACGACGACGACGTTCGGAGAGAGGGTGCTGCGCGGGTTCGATCCCTGGTTCGCACCCAGGGTCACCGTGACGGGCGTGCTCTTGGCCGGCTCGGCGATGGAGGCCGCGCTCACCGACTTCGTCGGGGTGATGTTGACGACACCGCCGGTGAGGACGACCTTCGCGTCGGCGACGTCACCCGTCTTCGTGGTCGGCGCCAGCACCGGGTCGTACGACTGGGCGAACACGCGGTTCGAGACGTCGACCGTCTTTCCTGCCGGCAGCACCTGCGTACCGCCGCTGGATCGCAGCGTAGGTCGCAGTCGGCTGTCGATCGTGACCGTGAAGACGTTGCTCTGGTCGATCGTGCCCGTGTTCGCCGCGCTCACGCCGCGGAACGTGACGCTGACACCCACGACGTCGGAGAGCTGTTCGGCGGTGAACGCGTTCACCTGAGCGATGGTGTGCGAGGTCGTCGTGTACGTGCCGCCGGAGTAATGCAGGAGCCATACCGTGGAGCCCGACGCGTCGATCTGGGCAGGAATGCTCGAGGCGATCGTGATCTTGGTCGCGTCGAAGCGATCGAAGGGCGTCGGAGTGCCGCTGTCCGTGAGGTAGTTCTTCGACGTGTCGAACGGGTCGGCGAAGGCCGCGGAGACATCGGACTGACACCCGGCCAGTGCGGTCTGGCTGCAGGTGGCCGGATCGGTCATCCGCAGCGCGCTCGCCTTGGCCGTGGCGTCGTTGTGCGCGGTCATCGTCCACTGCGCCGTCGGATAGCTCTGCGCGGGCGTACCGGTGACGGGCGTGAAGATCTGGCTCGTCGGCGTGGCCGACTTGGTGACCTTCACTCCCGGCGGCTGATTGAGGATCTGGATCGTGTCGTGGTCGCCGTCGGTGACGTCCGCGCCGCCCGCGAGAGGGTGCGAGCTGATCTGGACGGCGTTGTCGACGACGCCCTTGGTGGAGGTGTTCAGCAGCGAGTCCGCCGTGATCGGGGTTCCCGAGGAGCGCGTGACGTCACGCAGCTGCCAGGTGAGGTCGAACTCTCGCTGCACGCTGCCGGAGCCGACTCCAGAGCCCGGGGCGGGCGCGAACGGATCGAAAGCGGGACCGGTCTGTCGCGCGGCCTGACGGGCCGCGGTGTCGGCCGCCGTCTCATCGATCACCAGGCGGACGCCGGTGGTCTTCGCCGCCTCCTCCGCGGTGAGCGTGTACCCGACGAAGCCGCGGCCTGCCGTCATCCAGCTGCCGCCGGGCGCGGCGACGGTGTGCCACGTGCCGTCGAAGAAGAGCTCGACCGCGGTCACGGTGTCGTACTTGAGGTACCAGCCGTTGCTGTACGGGTCGGAGCTCGGGGCGATCGCCGCCACCGAGACGAGGTCGAACGCGTCATAGGCCGTCGACGTCGGAGTGCCGGCGTCGGTGGCGGGGTCGGTGATGGTCACCGGCGCGAAGCCAGAGGAGACGTTCCAGCGCAGCGTCGTGTCGGCACGCTGCCCGGACTGGGCATCGAGGAAGTCGCGCGTCCACCGCTTCTGGATGTCGGGTCCGGGGCCCGGCGGGTTCTGCTCGGTCTGGATCGTTCCCGGTGCCGTGTCGGTCGCATCGTCGATCAGCGTCTTGCCGCCGTCGCTCTTACCGGTGACGCTCGAGACCGCGGTGTTCGTGTAGGTCGTGGGCTTGTCGGGGCCGGGAGTCGTCGCGCCGCCCGTGCGACGATCGGCGCGGGCGTCGAAGACGAGGTTCGGCGTGACGTTGGTGGTATCGGCGAACCCCGCGTCGCTGTGGAAGGTGAAACGGATGCCTTCCACGTCGGCGGCAGCCAGCGGCGCGAGGGCGGCCGCGGTGGCCGCGGCATCCATCTGGAAGACGAACGCCTGCGCCTGCGCGGGCGCGGTCGCCAGTGTCACCCACGTTCCGTCGTGACGACGCACCTGCACGGTGAGCGTCGTGTTGGCGGGCACCTGCGTGGGCGCGACGGAGGTGAAGCTGAAGGCGTTCCAGAACGCGTCCTGCGCGCCGTTCCAGGCGTCCTCCACGACGATGTCATTGATGCGGGCTCCGTCACCGGTGGCCGAGGCCACGGTGCGCAGAGAGGCGATGACGCTGTCACCGGGGGCGACGGGCGCACCCGGGCGCACCGTCTTGTCGATCGTGACGGAGACCGACGGGTCGATGACCGTCAGCGTGGCGTCGTCGGTCGCTTTCGCGGTCAGACCGTTGGGGGCGGTCACCGTCGAGGCGACGGTGTTGGTCAGCGTGACGCTCGGCTTTGCGCCGGTCGCGTTCTCGGTGGTGGCGATCGTGAAGGCGGCGTTGGCGGTCGCGTTCGCCTGGATCAGCGAGCCGGTGAAGACGAGCTCGAAGCCGGTCACAGGCCCTCCGGGCGCGGCCGGCACGGCGCCATTCGCGAAGGAGACATCCTGGGTTCCGCCGGCGGCGAGGTGGTAGACGACCGTCGCCGCGCTGGCACCGGCGGGCCACACGGGCGCGGCGGTGAACCCGCCGAAGGCCACGTCGGTCGAGAAGAAGTCGAGGTCGGCCACGCGCAGCTCGCTGACGGGGACGGCGCCGTTGGTGGCGGAGAGCGTCGACGACGCCTTCTGGCCGGCGGTGATCTGACCGGGAGCGATGTTCTTCGCGGTCTGCACCGTCGGCATCGAGGGTGCGACCGTGTAGCTGGCCGTGGCATCCTTCGTGGCCGTGCGCGTACCGACGGCCGCGATGCCGTTGGCCACGTTGTCGACGCGGTGCTCGGCCGTGGACAGATCGGCTCCGGTGTCGCGCTGGGTGGAGCGCTGGGCGAGGCCGAGCCCCAGTGCGACGCTGTCACCGGGCGCGATGGTGCCGACGCAGGTGAGGCGGATGCCGCCGACCTGCGCATTCGTGACGCCGTTCGGCAGGGTCGGGGTGGCGGCGGGCGGGCCCGTCTTCCACGTCCAGGTACCGCCCTGGAAGACGTACGCGTCGACCTGGACGGACGTGCACGACGCCGGCAGCGAGACGTTCTGCAACCCCGTGAAGTCGGTGATCGTGAAGGGGTTGCTCGCGTCGAGCGTGGACGCTCCGTCGACGGCGGCCTTGGGCTCCTGGATGACGAGCTTGTCGACGTTGACGTTCGAGGCGTTGGAGACGCCGAGGGCGATGGCCGACGCGGCTCCGGGCGCGTAGGACAGACGGTTCGGCGACCATGTCTTCGTCACGCCGACAGCGATGTTCTCGGGAACGTTGATGTTGATCGTCGCCGAGCTGTCGACGGGGTTCGCGTTGGTCGCCGTGACCTTCGCGGTGTTGACGATGTCGCCGCTCTGGCCGGGCGGGTAGTTGTCGGGCACGCGGAGGCTGACCAGCATCGAGAAGGTGGTGCCCGCCGACATACCGACGCCGACGGGGGTGTCGGTCGTCTCTTTGATGTCGACCGTCACGGCGGTGCCGGCGGCGACCTTCGCCGGCGGGGTGCTCGCTCCCCCGGTCCAGGTCACGGCGTACGGGGTGGTGTCGGGAGCGAATCGCACGCTCTCGATGTCGAAGCCCACGAGCGCGGCGGGGAAGGCATCGGTGAGCTGAGCGCCCAGGCAGTCCTGCTCCGAACACGTGACCTTGACCGTGTACGTGAACGTGTCACCCGGAAGCGGCGTCGGCTTGTCGACGCTCTTGTCGATCTGCAGGTAGTCGCCGGGACCGCCGGCGGCGGTCGCTGCCGGCGCGATGCCGCCGACGACTCCGCCCAGCGCCAGAAGAACGACGAGAAGCCCCGCGACGAACGGACGCTTCGCGGACACGACGGAAGAGCGCGCAGCGCGCATGCCAACTACCCCCAAGGTAGAGCGCCCCTGCCACCGACCCCACGTCGGCAGCCCCGATCCCACATCGGAGGGCGCACGTGGGTCCGACCCTAGGGCATACATGCACAGCTATGCGAATCCGGTGACCCCCGCGAGTGCGGGGGCCGCCTCCGCAGGTTGCACCGCCGCCGCTCAGTAGACTGAGGTTCCATGTCGAAGGTCCTTCAGTCCCTGCCCGTCGGCGAGCGCGTCGGCATCGCCTTCTCCGGGGGGCTCGATACGTCGGTCGCGGTCGCGTGGATGCGCGACAAGGGCGCCGTTCCGTACACGTACACCGGCGATCTGGGGCAGTACGACGAAGACGACATCGCATCGATCCCCGGTCGCGCGCTGCAGTACGGCGCCGAGAAGTCGCGCCTCATCGACTGCAAGCCGCTGATGGTCGAAGAGGGGCTCGTCGCCCTCTCGTGCGGCGCGTTCCACATCCGCTCCGGCGGCCGTACCTACTTCAACACGACACCGATCGGCCGCGCCGTCACCGGCACGCTGCTCGTGCGCGCGATGAAGGAGGACGGCGTCGACATCTGGGGCGACGGATCCACCTACAAGGGCAACGACATCGAGCGCTTCTACCGCTACGGCCTGCTCGCCAATCCCGCCCTGCGCATCTACAAGCCCTGGCTGGACGCCGATTTCGTCACCGAGCTGGGTGGTCGCAAGGAGATGAGCGAGTGGCTCGTCGCCCATGACTTCCCGTACCGCGATTCGGTCGAGAAGGCCTATTCCACCGATGCCAACATCTGGGGCGCCACACACGAGGCGAAGACCCTCGAGCACCTCGACGTCTCACTCGAGATCGTCGACCCGATCATGGGCGTGCGCTTCTGGGATCCGGCGGTCGAGATCGCGACCGAAGACGTGTCGATCACCTTCGAGGCCGGTCGTCCCGTCGCCATCAACGGCGCCGAGTTCACCGACACCGTCGCGCTCGTGAAGGAGGCCAACGCGATCGGCGGCCGTCACGGACTGGGCATGAGCGACCAGATCGAGAACCGCATCATCGAGGCGAAGTCCCGCGGCATCTACGAGGCGCCGGGCATGGCGCTGCTGTTCATCGCGTACGAGCGCCTGGTCAACGGCATCCTGAACGAAGACACGCTGGCGACCTATCACGAGCAGGGTCGCCGGCTCGGCCGCCTCATGTACGAGGGACGCTGGCTGGAGCCGCAGTCGTTCATGCTGCGCGAGTCGATCCAGCGGTGGGTGGGCTCCGCCATCAGCGGCACGGTCACCCTGCGTCTTCGCCGCGGCGAGGACTACACGATCCTCGACACCGTGTCGCCGAACCTGTCGTACGCGCCGGAGAAGCTCTCGATGGAGCGCGTCGGAGACGCCGCGTTCGGTCCGACCGACCGCATCGGCCAGCTCACGATGCGCAACCTCGACATCGCCGACTCGCGGGCCCGTCTCGAGCAGTACGCGGGTCTCGGGCTCATCGGCGGTGCGACCGCCGAACTGGTGGGCGAGCTCGCGTCGGGCGCGTCGGCGGAGATCACCGGGCATGCGGCTCCGTTCGACGAGGCGCGCGAACAGCTCGCCGAGGCGGTCGACGAGGCATCCGAGTCGGCGTCGTTCGACTTCGGTGCCGACTGAGCCGGCGCTCCGACTCGTCCGCATTTCGACTCGTCGCTGCGCTCCTCGCTCAGGAAACTTGCACACTGCTGTGCAAGGACTCTAGAGGATCCCCGGGACCGAGCTCAAT
>NZ_BADB01000383.1:0-18856 GCF_000333415.1 Microbacterium sp. B24
TAGGCGTCGATGGTCGCCGGCGCCGTCTGATCGACGAGCGCACTGCGGATGCCGCCGTCGAAGGCCGGGGTGTAGAACGAACGGGTCTGCACGATGTAGCGCACCGTCGTCGCGGTGGTCTTCGCGGTGTAGCCCAGCGCCGACAGGGAGGTCGACAGGGTCACCACCGTGTTGTCGAAGACGTTGGTGCCCTGGTCGCCGAAGAGGACATTCACGGGACGCTGTTCGATGACGTCTCCGGTCACCGCGTCGATCGTCATCGCGACCGGGATGTCCCCGTCGGCGTCCTGCCCGGGCTGCAGCTGCACGATGAAGTCGGGGCGGCTGTCGCCGTTGACATCCAACTGCACCATCGGCCACGTCAGCGGCGACATCCGCGCCCATTCGCCGGCCATCTGCACGCCGAACGTCAGCACGCCCTGCGTGGGGTCGCTCAGCAGCGGCGCCGTCGACGACGCTCCGACGGCGAGGATGTCGGCGCTCTTCAGCGTGTGCTGCGCCGATCCGGCCGGGAACGACAGTGCAGGGGAGGTCGCGCCGAGGATGAGCGGAACCATCATCGACCGGTAGCGCTCGCTGCCGGCGCCCTGGTCGAGCCCGCGGCCCGACATGGCGAGCGAGCCGGTGGCGCCCTGGAATGCGACACCGTCGACATGCGTCTCGGAGTACGGACGCGGTGCAGCGTACACGGACAGGCGCACCGGGAAGGTGCCGACCGGCCCGATCGCTTCGAGAACACCGGAAGCGTCGGTCACGAACTGCCGCGGCGCCGTGTCGACGATCTTCGACATGGTCGGATCGATCGTGTGCCGAAGTGCGGTCGGATCGTCGATGCGCAAGGTCAGCGTCACCGCCACGGACCCCTTCGCCGGAACGGTCACGGAGGCCGGCGAGACGTCGTAGCTGACGCCCGGTGTCTCCGTGCGCGGCGCGTAGCGCAACGCGACGGTCTGGGCGGTCGGTCCATCGTTGCCGACCCGAATGGTCCGGGTCTGGACGACCGGCTGGGTGCCGACGTTGACGACGCCGAAGGACGCGCTCAGCAGATCCCCGTTCTCTTCCGACAGCAGGCTGATCGTCCCGCCGACAGCGGCGAGCGCGTCGATCCGTCCCGTGCCGACGCGCGCCGGGCCGTATGCGATCGGGTTGCTGCCGACGGTGAGCACGTCGTGAGCCGCGGTGTTCATGATCTGCTGCCTCACCCGCTCGGGCGCCCAATCCGGATGCGCTTCCTTCACGAGCGCGGCGATGCCCGCAACATGCGGGGTGGCCATCGAAGTACCGCTCATGACCTCGCGCCCTGCGCCGCTGCCGTTCCCGGCCGACGTGATCGTCACGCCGGGGGCGGCCACATCGGGCTTGAGCACGTTGTCGATCGAGCCGTGCGTTCCACGGGAGGTGAACGAGGCGATCGTATCGATGCGCGACGGGTCGGTGTGATCGATGACGTGCCGCAGGTCGCTGCGCAGTTCGATCACGAGTGTGCCGGACGTCATCGCGGAGCGCAGACTCTGCGACTCTCCGCCGGTGAGCTGCGCACCGGGAATGTCCGCGTTGCCGGCGATGCCGTTCTCGAAGCTGTCGGACTGGCTGGTGAGGACGACGCCGACGGCCCCCGCGTCGCGGGCGTTGTCGAAACGCGTCGCCGAACCGCACGCCACGTTGCTGTCGTCCCACTCCAGCCACACGATCTTGCCGCTCGCTCGTTGCGCGTCCGCCGCGCTGAACGGCCGGCATCCGTCCAGGTTGCTCGTGTCGGTGAGCCCGATGACCGAGGCGGTGACGTCGAAGTCCCACACGTAGGACTGGCCGTACTGCACCCGGATCTGCTCCGCGGCGTTCTGAGCCGGATCGCCGATCGTCGCCAGCGCCGCGTCGGCGAGACCGTGACCGCTCGCGGATGCCGCGACGGTCAAGGCGCTCTCGGTAGTGCCCGGGCTGCCGGCCACGTCCGTCACATCGCCGGAGTTGCCCGCCGCGACGACGGGCAACACTCCTGCTTTGACGATCTGATCGAGCTTCGCGTTGTCGGGGTCGTCGATGGCGCCGTAGTTCGTGCCGAGGGAGAGGTTGACGACATCGATCTCGGTTCCGGACGCGACCTTCTGCGCGATCCACTCCAGTGCCGCTCCGGTGAGCGACGTGCTGCCGCCGCCGTCGCCGAAGACCTTCAGCGCGATGAGGCCGGCCTGCGGCGCAGCCCCGGGGCTGATCGAGAAGTCCTTCTGCACGCTCTCCGACGACAGACTGCGGTAGTCGCCGCGGAAGGTGGTGAGGTCGTTGCTGACGCCGCGCCCCAGGACCGTTCCGGCAACGTGCGTGCCGTGGTTTCCGCCCGGGCCGTCGATGGGGTTGGCGTCGGGCACCGGGATGGGATCGTAGCCGGGCTGACCGATGGCGCCGTTGTAGGTGGGACCGGCGAAGTCCCACCCGCCGAGATACACGCTCGGATCGTACGAACCGGGCTGAGGCGCGTCCGTGGACGCCAGCGCCGCGGCGTAGGCGGCAGACGTGCCCGGGCCTCCGAAATCGGCGTGCGTGTAGTCGACGCCGGTGTCGATGACGGCCACCGTGACGCCCGTGCCCGTGTGCCCCGTCTGCTGCCACGTGTCGACGGCTCGCGTCAACGCATCCGAGGCGCCGTTGCTCGGCGTGGCCCCATCGACAGCGGGGACCTCGATCGACTGCGGCACGATGCGCGAGATCTTGACCACGTCGGGGCGCTCGGCGATCTGAGCCAGCGTCGCAGCGTCAGCGGTCACGGCGACACCCGGGACGGAATACGTCGAGGTGTAGAGGATGCGCGCGTCGCTGTCGACGGCGGTGACATCAGCCGCGACGTCCTTCGTCTTCTCCTCGTTCTTCGCCGCGACGTCCTCGGCCACCGAACTCGCCGTGGCGGAGGATGCGCCCTGCCGCCGCTGGTCAGTACTCGCGGCCAGCGCACCTTCGCCGTCCGTCTGGATGAAGACGTCCACGGGGCCGGCGGCGGAGGCGATGCTGTCGGGCAGTACTGCCGTGCGCCCGCCGGCGGATGCCGGGGCAACGGGGATCTCGTCCAGCGAGCCGGTGTCAGCGAAGGCAGGCGCGGCGCCGGCGGCGACGAGGCAGCTGGCGATCAGGGCGGCTGCGGCCGCCCGAGCGCGAAGGGGTGTGCGGGGCATCGTGTGCTTTCCTGGGTTCAACGAGCGGGCGAGGTGGGAACGGGAAGCGCCGGGGGTGCGATGTCGCCCTCGAGCGGATCGACATCTGGCGACGGCGACGGGCTCGGCGCGGCGCTCGGCGCGGGCGGAGCGGGCCGGTCGACGCGCGGCGTCGTCGTGGACGGCGTGATGGCCACCAGCGGCGAGCTCGGAGCGGGAGCCACCGCACTGCTGGAGGCACCGGAGCTGGGCGCGATGTCCGCGCTGGGCGCGGCGGAGCTTTCTGCGGTGACCATCAGCGGCAGCTGGATGCTGTACCCGAACGGCGCGCTGCCGGCGGTGATCCACACGGTGTAGGAGCCCGCGGCGATCGGGTCGAGGGTGACCAGCGGCATCCGGATGGTGCCGTCCTCCCCGGCATCGGCGTAGGCATCGGCGCCGACGGTCAGCGGCATCCGCTTCCATTGCGCGTCCCGGAGAGACACCCGCAGCGACGTTCCCGACGGGATTGCTGCGCCGGTCACGACGATCCCTCCCGCAGGATCGCTGAGCACGCGGGCCGCGACCGTCGACGGCGTCAACGCGAACGAGGAGGCGGGGCTGTCGGGATTTCCGGTGACGGTGAACGTCCCGAGGGCGTAGTCACCGGTGATCGTGGAGCGCGCCTCCAGCGTATAGACGCCCTCGGCCGCACCGTCGGGCGCCTTGACGCTGTTGTGGTGACGTCCCTCGCCATTCGTCCGCGAGATGCCCAGCGGGATTCGAATGCCACGCGAGGTCACCAGTGTGAGCTCGTACGTATCGAAGGGGATGAAGCCGGTCACGTCGAAGGCCATTCCGGGCGCGGTCGCGAACGCGGCGGCCGAGATCTGTGGTGCGGACGGCGTGAGCGTCTTGTTCTGCGTGCGCGGTGCCCCCGGGGTCACCATGAAGGTGCCGGAACCCTGCTGAGTGCCGTCCGCGGACTGCAGGCTGATGAGCCATTCACCGACGAGCGCGTTGACGGAGACCATCTGCATCTCGTAAGAGAAATCGCCGTTCTCATCCGAGTGCAGCCCCTCGTTCTCGCCGATCGCCACCATCGTGGTGTCAGGCATGCCGAGGTTGAAGAAGACGTGGGTCATCGGGGCGAAGCCGCTCGCGTGAACGACGACGGTTTTGTCCAGGAACTCGTCCTGGGTGATCGATGCGGGGTCGCTCCACACCTTCAGGCGCTCGCCGTCGGGGACGGTGATGTCCAGGAGAGCGGACCCTGCTTCTCCCGTGGACGTGTCGACGGTGATGCGGGCGACGCCGGGCTCCGGCTGGGTGTTCTCGGGGTCGACGTCGAGGGTTCGCACCCTGGTCACGATCGAGCCGTCGGCATCCGCGGTGATCGGTGCCCAGTGCTTCTGCAGGCCCGAGGCGAACGTGATGGAGATCGTCGCCGTCGCGCCGGGGGTCATGCCGTGAGCGGTCACCTCGACACCCGACGCCCACATCCAGTACTGCTCGATGGAGGTCTGATCGAGCGAGACCTGGATCGGCACAACGTCGTGTGGCGCGGCGGCCACGACGCGACCACCCTGCGGCACCGCGCTCCCCTCGCTGGAGGCGACAGTCCAGCCGTCGGCCTCGGCGGCAGCGGTGTCGGCTCTCGCGACGGCGGTGGTGACGGTGCGCGCCGATGGGCCGGGGGCCTGCGCGGCGGCGGAGACGCCGCCGCCGATGACGACGAGAGCGACCACAGCGGCGCCGACGATCGCAAGATTTCGCTTCATGGTGTCCTCACGAGACGGTGCGGAAGGTGACGTCGCCCAGTGAACCACGTTATGAAGTTTTTTTTCAGATATTCGGCGAAGCTTTACACGACCGTCACATTCGACCGCACCACAGCGGGGAAGCTCCCCGGTCGTTGAGCGAGCGCAGTCCCCGGTCGTTGAGCGAGCGAGCGCAGCGAGTCGAAACGCCCCACCCCCGCCGGCGACGTGAGCGTGCCGTGAGGACCGCCCGCCGGGCCGTAGGGAAACCGTAAGGACGCCGGAAGCGGCCGCCGCGCAGGAGTTGGATCGGATGCCGTGCCCACCGTGGGCGCCCGCGCCGACGTCGGAGCGCGGTCAGTGTCCGGGAGTTGCTGTGCTCGATGTGATCTACGTCGTCGTGACGGTCGCGGTGTTCGCGATCGTCGCCCTCGTCGCGAAGGGGGCGGAGCGACTCTGATGGACGTCTTCTCGATCATCGGCGCCGTGCTGGGCATCGCCAGCGTCGTCTACCTCGTCGTCGCCCTCGTGAAACCGGAACGCTTCTGATGGGCGTCGATTCCGCCGACATCTGGTTCGGTGTGCTCCAGATCGCCACCCTCGTCCTGCTGCTCGCACTGCTGTACCGCCCGGTCGGCGACCTCATGTTCCGCATCTTCACGGGCGAGAAGGATGCCGCCGCAGAGCGGTTCGTCTACCGCCTCATCGGGGTCGATCCGCGCAGCGAACAGACCTGGCAGGCCTATACCCGGGGCGTCCTCGCCTTCTCGCTCATGGGCGTGCTCTTCGTCTACGCGCTCCAGCGCCTGCAGGCGTTCCTGCCGGCCTCGCTCGGGCTGCCGGCCGTTCCCGAGGGCCTGGCGTTCAACACCGCGGCATCCTTCGTCACCAACACCAACTGGCAGTCGTACTCCCCCGAGGCGACGATGGGCTACCTCGTGCAGCTCGCCGGCCTCACGGTGCAGAACTTCGTCTCGGCCGCCGTCGGCATCGCCGTCGCCGTCGCGCTCGTGCGCGGGTTCGCGCGGCGCGGGCAGAGCACGATCGGCAACTTCTGGGTCGATCTCACGCGTGGCCTCGGCCGACTGCTGCTGCCGATCGCGCTCGTCGCTGCGGTCGTGCTGCTGGCGGGCGGCGTCATCCAGAACCTCAACGGCTTCGTCGATGCGCACACCCTCGCGGGCGCCACCCAGTCGATCCCGGGCGGACCGGTCGCCTCGCAGGAGGCGATCAAGATGCTCGGCACCAACGGCGGCGGGTTCTTCAACGCGAACTCCGCGCACCCCTTCGAGAACCCGACGCCGTGGACGAACCTGTTCCAGCTGCTGCTGATCCTCGTCATCCCGATTTCGCTGCCGCGCACGTTCGGCCGCATGGTCGGCGACAACCGCCAGGGCTACGCGATCCTCGCGGTCATGTCGACCCTCGCGATCGCGTCGATCGCCGCGGTGAGCGCGCTCGAGGTCGCCGGGCACGGCACCGCCCCGCAGCTGGCCGGCGGCGCGATGGAGGGCAAGGAGCAGCGGTTCGGCATCGTCGGCTCGGCGCTGTACGCGGCCGTCACGACGCTCACCTCGACCGGCGCCGTGAACTCGATGCACGACTCGTACACCGCGACGGGCGGCATGATTCCGCTGCTGAACATGATGCTCGGCGAAGTCGCCCCCGGCGGAGTGGGCTCGGGCCTGTACGGCATGCTCGTTCTCGCGATCATCGCCGTGTTCGTCGGAGGTCTGCTCGTCGGTCGCACCCCCGAATACCTCGGCAAGAAGATCGGCCCGACCCAGATCAAGCTCGCGAGCCTGTACATCCTGGTGACTCCGACCCTGGTGCTGGCGGGAACGGCGTTGAGCTTCGGCATCCCCGCCGTGCGCGCCGACGTCGAGGCGACCTCGATCCTCAATCCCGGCATCCACGGGATGACGGAGGTGCTGTACGCGTTCACGTCGGCCGCGAACAACAATGGCTCGGCGTTCGCCGGACTCACCGCGAACACGCCCTGGTTCAACACGGCGCTGGGTGTGGTGATGCTGCTCGGACGGTTCGTCCCGATCGTGCTCGTGCTCGCCCTGGCCGGCTCGCTCGCCGCACAGGAGCGCGTGCCCGCCACCGCCGGCACGCTGCCGACGCACCGCCCGCAGTTCGTCGGGCTCCTCGCGGTCGTGACCGTGGTCATCACCGCACTGACGTATTTCCCCGTTCTCGCGCTGGGTCCCCTGGCAGAAGGTCTTTCCTGAAATGAACACGTCCGCTCCGGTCCTCGACCGTCCGCAACCCACCGGTGACGACCGTGCGTCCTCGCCCGCTCCGACCCGCCGCGCCTTCGGCTGGAGCCAGCTGATCGAGGCCCTTCCGGGGGCGCTACGCAAGCTCAACCCCGCGGAGCTCTGGCGCAGCCCCGTGATGTTCCTCGTGTGGGTGGGCGCGGCCCTCACCACCGCGATCGCGATCGCCGAGCCCTTCCTCGGCGGCCCGCAGAGCTCGGGCGGCACCCCGGTGCCGGGCGGCTTCACGTGGGGCATCGCCGTGTGGCTCTGGCTGACGGTGCTGTTCGCGAACCTCGCCGAGTCGGTCGCCGAAGGCCGCGGCAAGGCGCAGGCGCAGGCCCTGCGCACGACCCGCACCGCCACGGTCGCGCACCGCGTACGCGGCTACGACGGCGCCGCGGATGCCGCGGCCACCACCGCCGCGACCGAAGACGTGGCCTCGTCGGAGCTGACCCTGGACGACGTCGTGGTCGTGTCGGCCGGCGAGCTCATCCCCGGCGACGGCGACGTCATCTGGGGCATCGCGACCGTCGACGAATCGGCCATCACCGGCGAATCGGCCCCCGTCGTGCGCGAATCCGGCGGCGACCGCAGCGCCGTCACCGGCGGCACGCGGGTGCTCAGCGACCGCGTCGTCGTCCGCATCACGTCCACGCCCGGTCAGACCTTCGTCGACCGCATGATCGCTCTCGTCGAGGGCGCGAACCGTCAGCGCACCCCCAACGAGATCGCCCTCGGCATCCTGCTGGCAAGCCTGTCGATCGTGTTCGTCGTCGTCGTGCTGACCCTCAACCCGATCGCCTCGTACGCGGCGAGCCCGGTCAGCATCCCCGTGCTCGTGGCGCTGCTCGTCTGCCTCATCCCCACGACGATCGGTGCGCTGCTGTCGGCGATCGGCATCGCCGGCATGGACCGTCTCGTGCAGCACAACGTGCTGGCCATGTCGGGCCGCGCGGTCGAAGCCGCCGGCGACGTCACGACGCTGCTGCTCGACAAGACCGGCACGATCACCTACGGCAACCGTCGCGCGAGCGCCTTCCTGCCGCTGACCGGGGTGGAGGAGATCGAACTCGCGCGCACCGCCGCGCTGTCGTCGCTTTCCGACCCCACACCGGAAGGGGTCTCGATCGTCGAGCTCGCCACCGCGCGCGGCGTCGAGGCGACCGCTCCAGCCGACGCCGTCGCCGTCCCGTTCACCGCCCAGACCCGCATGAGCGGTCTGGACCTCGCCGACGGCACCGTCATCCGCAAGGGCGCCGGCAGCGCCGTGCTCGCCTGGATGGAGCAGACCGGTCCGGTGTCGGCCTCCGTGCGCACGCAGCTGACCTCGGACATCGAGTCCGTGTCGCAGTCGGGCGGCACGCCGCTGGTGGTGGCCGTTCAGGATGCCGTAGGGGCGCGCGTGCTCGGCGTTGTCCACCTGAAGGACGTCGTCAAGGAGGGCCTCGCCGAGCGGTTCACGCAGCTGCGGGCGATGGGCATCCGCACCGTGATGATCACGGGCGACAATCCCCTGACGGCGCGGGCGATCGCCGCCGAGGCGGGCGTCGACGACTTCCTCGCCGAGGCCACCCCGGAGGACAAGCTGGCGCTCATCCAGCGCGAACAGGCGGGCGGCGCGCTCGTCGCGATGACCGGCGATGGCACCAACGACGCCCCCGCGCTCGCGCAGGCCGACGTCGGCGTCGCGATGAACACGGGCACGTCGGCCGCGAAAGAGGCCGGCAACATGGTCGACCTCGACAGCGACCCGACCAAGCTCATCGACATCGTCCGCATCGGCAAGCAGCTGCTCATCACCCGAGGAGCACTGACGACGTTCTCCCTCGCCAACGACATCGCGAAGTACTTCGCGATCATCCCGGCGATGTTCATGGGCGTCTTCCCGGGACTCGCCGCGCTGAACCTCATGCAGCTGCACTCGCCCGCGTCGGCGGTCACGAGCGCCATCATCTTCAACGCGATCATCATCGTGGTGCTGATCCCGCTGGCGCTGAAGGGCGTCGCCTACCGGCCGGCGAGCGCCTCGCAGATCCTCGGGCGCAACCTCCTCGTCTACGGACTGGGCGGAGTCATCGCCCCCTTCGTCGGCATCAAGCTCATCGACCTCATCGTGAGCCTTCTCCCGGGCTTCTGACCGGGCTCTTCGAAAGGCATCGTCATGTCCACCCGCACTTCCCTCCGCCATCTCGGCGTCGCCGCCCGCGCGATGCTGCTCGCCACGGTCGTCCTCGGCATCGCCTACACCGCCGTCATCACGGGCGTCGGCCAGGTGGTCCTGCCCGCGCAGGCCAACGGTTCGCTCGTGCGCGACGCCGGCGGTCAGGTCGTCGGCAGCGCGCTGATCGGCCAGTCCTTCACGGATGCCGACGGGGCAGCCCTCCCCCAGTACTTCCAGTCGCGGCCATCGGCCGCGGGCAGCGGATACGACGGCGCGGCGTCGAGCGGGTCGAACCTCGGCCCGGAGAACAGCGACCTCGTGACCGCGATCGGCGAGCGCCAGGCCGCGATCGCCGCGGCGGACGGCGTGCCGGTGGGCGACATCCCGGCCGACGCCGTCACGGCATCCGGATCGGGACTCGACCCGCACATCTCGCCGGCGTACGCGAAGCTACAGGTGGCCCGCATCGCCGCGGCGCGCGGCCTCGACCCGGCGGTGGTCTCGGCGCTCGTCGATCAGCACACGAGCTCGCGCGACCTCGGCTTCCTGGGCGAGCCCCGCGTGAACGTGCTCGAGCTGAACCTCGCCCTCGACGCCGCCACGCGGTGACGATGGCTGCGGTGACGTGCGACGCGGCGCGTCCGCCGGCATCGCTTGCACGTCGGTCGGGGCGGCTGCGCGGCGGCGGGAGAACTAGGGTGAACGCATGAAGCAGGGCAGACTGCGCGTGCTGCTCGGAGCGGCGCCGGGCGTCGGCAAGACCTACGAGATGCTGTCCGAGGGACACCGTCTGCTCGCCGACGGGCGCGACGTGGTCGTCGGCATCGTCGAGACCCACGGCCGCGCGGCCACCTCGGCCCGCGCGGAGGGCCTGCCCACGCTCGGACGCCGGCGTCTGCGCCATCGCGAGGTCGACCTCGACGAACTCGACCTCGACGGCCTGCTGGATCGGCATCCCGAGATCGCGCTCGTCGACGAGCTCGCCCACACCAACGCACCCGGCTCCCGCAACGAGAAGCGCTGGCAGGACGTCGAGGAGCTGCTGGCCGCCGGCATCGACGTGATCACGACCGTCAACGTCCAGCACATCGCCTCGCTGGGCGGCGTGGTCGCGCAGATCACCGGGGTCACTCAGCGCGAGACGGTGCCGGATGCCGTGGTACGCGCCGCCGACCAGATCGAGGTCGTCGACCTCGCGCCGCAGTCGCTGCGCGACCGGCTCGCCGCCGGCGCCGTCTATCCCGCCGAGCGCATCGACGCGGCCCTGTCGAACTACTTCCGCCTCGGAAACCTCACGGCCCTGCGCGAACTCGCCCTCCTGTGGCTCGCCGACGAGGTCGACAGCGCGCTGCAGAGCTACCGCGAGGAGCACGGCATCCGCGGGGCGTGGCAGGCGCGCGAGCGGGTCGTCGTCGCCCTCACCGGCGGCCCGGAGGGCGACACGCTCCTGCAGCGCGGAGCGCGCATCGCCGCGCGTGCCGCGGGGGGCGAGCTGCTCGCGGTGCACGTGACGACGCAGGAGGGGCTGCGTGCGGCCGCCCCCGGTGCCCTCGCGGCCCAGCGCGCACTCGTCGAGTCGCTCGGCGGCAGCTACCACCAGGTGATCGGCGAGGACGTGCCGCGGACGCTGGTCGAGTTCGCCCGGTCGGTCAACGCGACCCAGCTCGTGCTGGGCGCCAGTCGTCGCAGCCGGCTCGGCGCGGCCTTCACCGGTCCGGGCATCGGGGCCACGGTCATCCGCGAGTCGGGCGACATCGACGTGCACATCGTGACCCACGCCGCCGCGGGCGGAAACCTGCACCTGCCGCGGCTGACCGGAGGGGCGCTGGGCTGGCGGCGGCGCATCCTGGGGCTGGTGGTCGCTCTCACCGGTGGACCGCTGCTGTCGTGGCTGCTGTTCGCGACCGCGAACGAAGAGACGATCACCTCCGACGTGCTCTCCTACCAACTGCTCGTGGTCGTCGTCGCGTTGATCGGCGGGATCTGGCCGGCGCTGTTCGCGGCGGTGCTGTCGGGGTTGACGCTGGACTTCCTCTTCATCCATCCGCGTTTCACGGTCACGATCGACAACCCGCTGCACGCGCTGGCGCTCGTGCTGTACGTGGTGATCGCGATCCTGGTGAGCTGGATCGTCGACCAGGCCGCACGTCGCACCCGCCGGGCACGGCGCGCCGCTGCGGAGTCGGAGCTGCTGGCGACGGTGTCGGGCAGCGTGCTGCGGGGCGAGAGCGCCGTCCCGGCCTTGGTCAGTCGCACGCGGGAAGCGTTCGGCGTGAGCGGGGCGCGCCTGCTGGCCGGAGACGGATCGACGCAGCAGGTGCTGGCGACCGACGGCGAGCCGGTGCGCGACGGCCGGGCGGTCGTGGTGCCCGTCGGCACGGATGCCGCGGGCGGCCCTCGGGCCACGCTGGAGCTGCACGGCGGCGACGTCGGCGGCCCCGAACGACGCCTCCTCGACGTCATCACCGCTCAACTCGCTGCGGCCCTCGAGCACAGCGAGCTCACGCAGACGGCCCGCACCGCCGACGCCCTGGCCGCGACCGACCAGGTGCGCACGGCGTTGCTGTCGGCGGTCAGCCACGATCTGCGCCGGCCGCTCGCGGCCGCCATCGCCGCCGTCGGCGGCCTGCGTGCCGCGGGGCCCTCGCTCACCGCAGCCGACCGCGACGAACTCGTCGAAACCGCGGACGAGTCGCTCGCCGCGCTCGCGGCGCTGGTCACCGACCTCCTCGATGTGAGCCGCGTGCAAGCGGGGGTGCTCGCCGTCTCGCTCTCCCCCGTCGATCTCGCGGGGGCAGTTCTCGAAGCCCTCGACGAGCTGGGCATCGGACCCGACGTCGTCGAACTCGCGCTCGATCCGACCGTTCCTGCGGTGCGCGCCGACCCCGTGCTGCTGCGGCGGGTCATCGTCAACGTCCTCGCCAATGCGCGCCGCTACGCGCCGCCCGGCACGCGCGTGCGCATCGCATCCAGCCGGCTCGGCTCGACCGTCGAGCTGCGGATCGTCGACCACGGCCCGGGCGTCAGCGCCGACCGCCAGGACGACATCTTCGCTCCCTTCCAGCGGCTCGGCGACACCGACAACACCACCGGGCTGGGGCTCGGGCTCGCCCTGTCGAAGGGCTTCACCGAGGGCATGGGCGGCACGCTGACGCCCGAGACCACGCCCGGCGGGGGGCTGACGATGGTGGTCTCGCTGCCGGTGGATGCCGCGGCATCCACTCTCGCCGGGCCCTCGGTCGCCGAAGCGAGAGGATGAGATCGTGAAGATCCTGGTCGCCGACGACGATCCGCAGCTCGTGCGGGCGCTGCGGATCACCCTCGCCGCGCACGGCTACGACGTCATCGCCGCGCCCGACGGCGCCGCCGCGATCGCCACGGCGGCCCAGGCGCGCCCCGACGTCGTCATGCTCGATCTCGGCATGCCGCGCCTGGACGGCATCGAGGTGATCCACGCGCTGCGCGGGTGGACCGACGTGCCGATCCTCGTCGTGTCCGGACGCACGGGCTCCGCCGACAAGGTCGAAGCACTGGATGCCGGCGCCGACGACTACGTCACGAAGCCGTTCCAGGTCGACGAGCTGCTCGCACGCCTGCGCGCCCTCGCACGTCGGCGGGGCGTGGCAGCGGCGGCATCCGTGGACACGCCTGTCGTGCGCTTCGGCGATGTGGAGGTCGACCTCGCCGCCACCCGGGTCGTCCGCGGCGGCGAGGTCGTGCACCTGACGCCGACGGAATGGCGGATGCTCGAGTTCCTCGCCCGCAACCCGGGCACGCTCGTGACCCGGCAGAACCTGCTGAGAGACATCTGGGGAACCGACCAGGTGGCCGACTCGGGGTATCTGCGCCTCTACATGTCGCAGCTGCGCAAGAAGCTCGAGCGCGATCCGGCGCATCCCCAGCATCTGCTCACCGAGCAGGGCATGGGCTACCGACTCGTGCTCGGCGACTGACCCGCGGCGCAGACGGGCTCAGCCCGCGACGACCGCCTCCAGGCGCGCGTACGACGCCTCCATGCCGTCGGTCATCCCCGTCGCGAGGATCATGTCGCGGGTCTCCTTGTCGGGGTACTCGATCAGCAGCGTGAGCAGGGTCGCGCCGTCCTCCTCGTAGAACTGCAGGTCGTTGACCGTCGACGGCCCCGGGGTGCCGATCATGCGCTCCGTCGACACCTCGCGCCAGATCGGCTCGCTGAGCAGCCGCTCGCTCTCGAAGCCGAAGCGGGTCGACTCGTCGTCACCCTGCTGCCACACGAAGCGGGTGGTCTCGCCGACCTCGCACTCGACCATCTGCCAGCCGTCGGGGCCGAGCAGCCACTGACGCAGCAACTCCGGCTCGTGGTGGGCACGCCAGACGAGCTCGCGCGAACCCTCGATGAGCCGGGTGATGCGCACGTGCTGATCGGTCAGCAGCTCGGTGCGAGTGCCCTTGCCCTGCGCGTACGCCCGGAGGTCCTGCAGCACGGCGTCGAGCTGGCTCATCGCCAGACGCGAACCCTCGATCGCCCCCATCGCGACGACCTGCTCGAGCGCCTCGAGCGAAGTGAAGTAGGTGGTGTTGGTGAGTCGCGAGCCGTCGGCGGTCGCTTCGAACGAGAAGACCATGCGCATCGAGGGGAAGCCGTCGAGCTTCTCGCCGTCGTCGCCGACGAACGAGTCGAGCACCTCGAAGCTGCGTCCGGGGTCGACGTTCAGCACCTCCCACGATCCGGCGGAGCGCTGGCCCTGCGGGCTCGTCATCCGGTAGTCGACGCGGCCGCCGGGGCGGAGGTCGAACGCCGTGAAGGTGGCGGGCCACCCGGGAGGGCCCCAGAACCGCTCCAGCTGACGCGGGTTCGTGAAGGCCTCCCAGAGGCGGGACACGGGTGCCGCGGCATCCGCGACGAGGGTCATCGTGAGGTTCTCGGGATCGGTGGTGATGTCGGTGACGGGCATGTCAGTCTCCTTGCGTGGGACGGGGATCGTGGGGTTCAGCGAGCAGAGCGTCGAGGCGGTCGATCCGCGAGCGCCAGAGGTCTTCGTAGCGGGCGAGCAGCGCTCGGGCACGCGCGATCATGCGCGGATCGGCGCGCACGAGGCGCTCGCGTCCCTCGGCGCGCTTGATAACGAGGCCGGCCGCTTCCAGCACGGCCACGTGCTTCTGCACCGCGGCGAACGACATGTCGTAGTCCGCGGCGAGCGCCGAGACCGACTGCTCGTCGACGATCGTGCGGCGCAGGATGTCGCGCCGCGTCGCCGCCGCCAGGGCGTGGAACAGCCGGTCGGTCTCATCGTCGCTCAACTCAGTTTGTACAACCATTTGGTTGTACGTTAGGCGACGGGATGCCGCGTGTCAACACCCTCGCCGGAACAACCGTCATCTCCCGGACCGGGCACTACCGCGGAGCTGCGAACAGAGGGTGCGGAACTCCTCCACCTCAGCCCGGTCCTGTGCGACAGGGCGCTCCACGCCGACGCAAGCTCGCCGAATGGAGGAGTTCGAGCCCCGGTGGAGTTCCCCCTGCCGCGGTTGGGGGTCGGGGCTCGAATCGCCCGCGACTGTGCCGTCAGGCGGCGCAAGCGATGCAGGTCGTGGCCATCGGCCGTGCCTCGAGCCGGCCCGCGGCGATGTGCCCGCCGCAGACGCCGCAGGTTCCGTACGTCCCGGCATCCACGCGGGAAAGCGCGGCCGCGACCTCGGCCCGCTCGACCTGCACCGAACGACGCAGTGCGTCGATGCGCTGCCACTCGCCGGAGAGGGTCGACCCCTCCGGATCGTGCTCGTCGTCGGCGGTCGCGTCGGCACGGTCGGAGAGCACCGACGCCTCGTCGGCGTCCAGCCGGGCCCACAACGCGTCGAGCTCCGCCGCGCGGGCGCGAAGCCGGTCGACCGGGTCTGTCATCCTTGGTAGCCGATGAGCCAGGTCACCCCGAACCGGTCGCGCACCTGACCGTCGTGGTCACCCCAGGGTCGCAAGGCGAGCGGGTCGAGCACGTCGCCCCCGTCGGCGAGCGCCGCGAACCACTTCTCCAAGACGGCCGGCTCGGCGGTGCCCAGCAGGGAGAACAGGATGCCGCGGAGTTCGAGTGTCGGCTCCCCGCTCGCGACATCCGAGGCGAAGAGCTCGACGACCCCCTGCAGCATGCCGTGCGCGATGCGGTCGGCGGGCCCGTCGTCGCGCCCGAACTCGCCGAACGTCGCGAGGACGAGCTCGCCGCCGAACACCCCGCGGTAGAACTCGAGGGCGTCGCGTGCGATGCCGTCGAAGGAGAGGTACGGAGTGAGTCCGGTCATGAGGGCGAGGATACGTCGCGGCGACGACATCCACGACCCCTCCTGTCAACCCCCGTGCGTCGCCGCCGACGGCAGCGAACAGTGGAGCTCATGACGAAGGAGGACGACATGACCACCCCGCAGACATCCCCCGACACGACGCCTGGCGTCGGGACCGAAGACGCCCCCGCCGCGACCGAGCCCGATACCGAGGAGCTGACCGAGCCGAGCACGGAGAAGGATCCCGGCGAAGAGCCGTTGGCGCCGCACCCGGACGAGCCGCTGGCCCCGAACCCCGACGAGCCGCTGGCTCCGAACCCGATCGAACCCACGCTGCCGCAGGCCGCCGAGCCCAGCCATCACGCCGTGGGCATCGGCGTGATCGACGACGAGGCCTGACCGGGCCCGTCCCGGACTCCTCCACCTCGCCGCCGGATGGAGGAGTTCGGGGCCGCCCGGTCGGCGGCGGCCCGGCTAGACTGAGGCCGTCCCCGGCACCCGAGTCTTGGAGTCCCGCCGCGTGAGCACCCCCGCATCCGACAGCAAGGTCGCAGACACTGTCGAGAACGCCGTCCAGACGCCGGAGAAGGAGCAGCCGTACGCGGCACTCGGACTCAAGAGCGACGAGTACGACCAGATCAAGCAGATCCTCGGCCGCCGTCCCACCAGCGGCGAACTGGCGATGTACTCGGTGATGTGGAGCGAGCACTGCTCCTACAAGTCGTCGAAGATCTATCTGCGCCGCTTCGGCCAGAAGGTCTCGGAGGAGATGAAGGCCCGCCTCATGGTCGGCATGGGCCAGAATGCGGGCGTCGTGGACGTCGGCGAGGGCTGGGCTGTCACGTTCAAGGTCGAGAGCCACAACCATCCCAGCTACATCGAGCCCTTCCAGGGCGCGGCGACCGGCGTGGGCGGCATCGTCCGCGACATCATCTCGATGGGTGCGCGTCCCGTGGCCGTCATGGACCAGCTGCGCTTCGGCGCCATCGACAATCCCGACACCGCCCGCGTCGTGCACGGCGTGGTCAGCGGCATCAGCTTCTACGCGAACTGCCTGGGCCTGCCGAACATCGGCGGCGAGACGGTGTTCGACTCCGTCTACCAGGGCAACCCGCTGGTGAACGCCCTCGCGGTGGGCGTCATGCGCCACGAAGACATCAAGCTCGCCAACGCCACCGGCGCCGGCAACAAGGTGGTGCTCTTCGGCGCCCGCACCGGCGGTGACGGCATCGGCGGCGCGTCGATCCTCGCCTCCGACACCTTCGCCGACGGCGGCCCCACCAAGCGTCCCGCGGTGCAGGTGGGCGACCCGTTCGCCGAGAAGGTGCTCATCGAGTGCTGCTTGGAGCTGTACCGCGACGAGCTCGTCGAGGCGATCCAGGACCTCGGCGCCGCGGGCATCTCCTGCGCGACGAGCGAGCTGGCCGCCAACGGCGGCTCGGGCATGCGCGTCGACCTCGAGAACGTGCTGCTGCGCGACCCCACGCTCACGCCGGAGGAGATCCTGATGAGCGAGAGCCAGGAGCGCATGATGGCGATCGTCGCGCCCGAGAAGCTCGACGCGTTCCTCGCCGTCACCGGCAAGTGGGATGTCGAGACGAGCGTCCTCGGCGAGGTGACCGGCGACGGCCGGCTGCAGATCTTCTGGCACGGCGAGCAGATCGTCGACGTCGACCCCTCGACCGTGGCCGTCGACGGCCCCGTCTACGAGCGCCCCGTCGCCTACCCGACGTGGATCGACGCCCTGCGCGACGACTCGGCATCCGCCCTGCCCCGTACCGATGACGCCGAGACGCTGAAGGCGCAGTTCCTCGACCTGCTCGGCAGCCCGAACCTCGCCGACACCAGCTGGGTGACCAACCAGTACGACTACTACGTCATGGGAAACACCGCCCTCAGCTTCCCCGACGACGCCGGCATGATCCGCGTCGACGAGGAGAGCGGCCTCGGCTTCGCCATCGCCACCGACTGCAACGGACGCTTCTGCCAGCTCGACCCCTACGCGGGCGCGCAGCTGGCCCTCGCCGAGGCATACCGCAACGTCGCCGTCACCGGTGCGGTGCCCACCGCCGTCACCGACTGCCTCAACTTCGGCAGCCCGGAGAACCCCGAGGTGATGTGGCAGTTCGGTCAGGCGGTCGACGGTCTCGCCGACGCGTGCCTCGAGCTCGGCGTGCCGGTCACCGGCGGCAACGTCAGCTTCTACAACCAGACCGGCGACACCCCGATCTTCCCGACACCCGTCGTCGGCGTTCTGGGCATCATCGACGACGTCGCCCGTCGCATTCCGAGCGGCTGGCAGGATGCCGGCGAGAACATCTACCTGCTGGGCGTCACGGCCACCGAGCTGAGCGGCTCGGCGTGGGCAGAGACCGTTCACGGCCACCTCGGCGGACGCCCGCCGGCGGTCGACCTCGCCCAGGAGAAGCGTCTCGCGGAGCTCATCCACGCGGCATCCCAGCAGGAGCTGGTCTCCAGCGCCCACGACCTCTCGTCGGGCGGGCTCGCCCAGGCCCTGGCTGAGGCGGTGACGCGCTTCGGCGTCGGCGCCCGCGTCTGGCTGCGCGAGATCATGGAGCGCGACGGTGTGGATGCCGCGACCGCCCTGTTCAGCGAGTCCACCGGCCGCGTCATCGTCTCGGTGCCGCGCGAGGAGGACGTGAAGTTCCGCGGGCTGTGCGAGGGCCGGGGCTACCCCGTGCTGCGCATCGGCGTCACCGACGCCGCGACGGACGCGGCCGAGAACGCCCTGGAGGTGCAGGACGTGTTCACCCTGACCGTCTCCGAGCTGCGCGCGCGGTCGCGGGCGACACTGCCGGCCGCGTTCGGGCCGACGGTGGTCGAGCCCGTAGGCTGAGCCGCATGAGCGAGCAGGACGAGTACGAGGGCATGAACGAGGCGCGCACGCGCCGTACCCGCATCATCGCCTGGGTCACGATCGTCGCCCTCATCCTCGTCGGCGGCGGCGCGACGGTGCTCGCGCTGCTGTTCGGCTGAGCCACGCCACCAACTCCGCAGGAACGCACGTACTCCGCAGCGCAACGCCTGCGCACGTGCGGAGTTCGTCACAATCTGCGGAGTTCGTCACGGCTCACCCGGGCGGATGCCGCGGCATCCCTCTCTGCGAGCGCTCCCAGCCGGTCTGGATAGGCTGAAGGCGTGGATCCGCTCTGGGCGACGATCGCCGAGTTCTGGTGGATCGGACCGGCGACGATCGGTACCGGCACCCTCGGCTGGCTCGGCCTGCGCCGCGAACGACGCGAACGGCGCCGCCGCATCGAGCGGATGCGCCCG
>NZ_BADB01000382.1:0-12805 GCF_000333415.1 Microbacterium sp. B24
TGCGGCCGACGTAGCGGTTCTTGTAGAAGCCCTCGCGGTACTCGATGCCGAGCTTGCGCGCCACCTGCATGGCCGCCGGGCGCGAGCTGTCGGGGATAGGCATGACGACGTCGATCGTGCCGGCGGGGGTGTACTTGGCGATCGTGTCGGCCAGGCGCTCACCCATCCGCAGGCGCGCCTCGTACACCGAGATGCCGTTCATGATCGAGTCCGGTCGCGCCAGGTAGACGTATTCGAACGAGCACGGGACCAGCTGCGGGTTCGTCGCGCACTGCTGGGTGTGCAGGCGCCCGTCCACGTCGATGAAGACGGCCTCGCCCGGCTCGACGTCACGGACGACCTCGAAGCCGCCGTTTTCCAGCACCAGCGATTCGGAGGCGACGATCCACTCGTAGCGACCCGTCGGGGCGCCCTCGGCATCCACCGCGGGACGCGTGCCGAGGATGAGGGGGCGGATGCCGAAGGGGTCGCGGAATGCGAGCAGGCCGTAACCGGCGATGAGCGCGATGGTCGCGTACGAGCCTTCGACGCGCTCGTGCACCCGGGTGACCGCCTGGAACACCTGCGCCGGGTCGAGTTCGAGGCCGGAGATGGAGGACTGCAGCTCGTTGGCGAGCACGTTGACGAGCAGCTCGGTGTCGGAGCTCGTGTTGAGGTGACGGCGGTCTTTGCTGAAGAGCTCCTGGGTCAGCTCACGCGTGTTGGTGAGGTTGCCGTTGTGCACCAGCACGATGCCGTAGGGCGCGTTGACGTAGAAGGGCTGGGCCTCTTCCTCGCTCGACGCGGTGCCCTTCGTGGCGTAGCGGACGTGGCCGAGGCCGATGTTGCCCAGGAGGGCGCGCATGTCGCGGGTGCGAAACGCCTCGCGCACCTGACCCTTGGCCTTGAACAGATGGAAGACGCCGCTGGTCTCCGCCGTCGCGATACCCGTCGAGTCCTGACCGCGATGCTGCAGCAGCAGCAGCGAGTCGTAGATGTCCTGATTGACCGGGCCCTGTCCGACAACGCCGACGATTCCGCACATGTGGTGTTGCTCAATCCGTTTCTGCGCCGAGACGGTGATCAGCCTCGGCAGCCGATGAACCTAGACGGCTGATGAATACGCGCCGACGAGGCGCACCGCGCCGCCGTCCACGCCCTTGGCGCCCTGCTCGAAATGGCCCTCGGGACGCGCGCCCTCCTGGACGACGCCCACCTGCCAGGTCGCGATACCGGCGTCCGACAGGAGGGATGCCGCGGCATCCGCCTTCTCGGGCGCGACGACAGCGACGAAACCGATGCCGAGGTTCCACGTGCCCTCGGTGTCTTCCAGACGCAGCCCGCCGAGATCGGCGAGCACGCGGAACACGGGGCTGGGCGACCACGTCGAACGGTCGACCTCGACCCACGCCTGCGGCGGCAGCACGCGAGCGAGGTTCGCGGCGATACCGCCACCGGTCACGTGGCTGAGCGCGTGCACGGCGCCGGGCAGCGCGGTGAGCACGTTCAGCAGCGGCAGCGTGTACAGGCGCGTGGGCTCGAGGAGCTCCTCACCCCACGTCCGACCGAAATCGGCGGCCGGGGCGCCGTAGCTGATGCCCTTGCCCGCGACGATGTGGCGGATGAGCGAGTAGCCGTTCGAGTGCGCTCCGCTGGAGGCCAGGGCCAGCACGACGTCGCCGGCGCGCACGCGGTCGGCGCCGAGCACGTCGCCGGCACCCACGACGCCGGTGGCCGCTCCGGCGACGTCGTAGTCGTTGACGCCGAGCAGGCCCGGGTGCTCGGCGGTCTCGCCGCCGACGAGCGCCGTGCCGGTCTGCTCGCAGCCGGAGGCGATGCCGCGAACGATGTCGGCGATGCGCTCGGGGAAGACCTTGCCGCACGCGATGTAGTCCGTCATGAACAGGGGCTTCGCGCCCACCACCACGATGTCGTCGACCACCATGCCGACCAGGTCCTGGCCGATCGTGTCGTGCTTGTCGATCGCCTGCGCGATCGCGACCTTGGTGCCCACGCCGTCAGTCGAGGTGGCCAGCAGGGGCTTCTCGTAGGACTGCAGCGCCGAGGCGTCGAACAGGCCGGCGAACCCGCCGACACCGCCCAGCACCTCGGGCCCGTGGGTGCGACGAACAGCCGACTTCATCAGTTCGACGGCGAGATCTCCCGCCGCGGTGTCGACGCCGGCTTCGGAATAGGGATTCTGTGGGGCTTCTGCCACGCGAACAGCCTACCGGCAGGGGCGGGACGCGCGGACCGTCGGCGCAGAGGAGCCGATCGCACCCTGTCGCCGCGCCGAGCGCTGTCCCTAGGATGGCGACATGGCAGCCGCGGAAGCACCGGAGTGGATCGTCCGCGAGGACGCCACGCTTCCGGTGCTGGTCGCGCTGTATCTGCGCCAGGTCCTCGGCATCCGCTTTCCGGAGGAGCTTCCGCACCTGCGCGGAATCCCTCCGCTGAGCGCACCGATCAGCGAGTACGACGACCGTTCGGCGATCGAGCGGCAGTGGCGCGCGTACTGGGATCTGACGGTCGAGCCGCAGGCCAATCCCTCTCCCGTGCCCCTCGAGCTCATCGACGGGTTCGAGACGGTGGTGGCGCTCCCGGTCGAGGGCTTCGACGAGCTCGCCGATGCGATCGCCCCGCACGGGACGGATGCCGTGGCCTACGCCCGCGCCGAGCATCAGCGCTATCGGTCGCGTCTGGGTACGGGTGCGTCGTATCGCGCCTATGCCAGCGCGATCGCCGAACACGAACGCGTCGTGGGACGGCGCGCGCACTCGTTCGAACTCAACGTCCAAGTGCTGCCGTTCACGCAGCGCGGCGTCTGGTGGATCGGGGCGCTCACGATCGCGGTGACCGACGGCCTGCGCGGCGACATCGCCGCCTTCGACGCCGCGGTCGCGCCGATCATCGCCGACATCGCCTGACGGCGTCCGCCGGTCGCGGCCTCCGCCGGCCGGTCGAGCACAGGCGCTCTGGCGCGGCGCGACTACTCCGCGTCGTCGATCGTGATGACCTCGCGCTCGACGCGCACCTCACGGGCGCGACGGGCCAGCGAGCGGTCGAGAACGAGCGCGACCACACCGCCGACGGCGACGCCGACCGGGATCGCGAAGAGGCAGATGAACCCGAAGACCTGCGTCGTCGAGTACGAGACGCCGGTGGTCGCGCTCTCGTTCTCGCCGCCTCCGAAAGCGAACGTGAGCACGAGGGCGGCCAGGATGCCGAGGACCGCGCCCGCCAGCAGGAACACCGTGTATCGCGGGCTGCGGCGCACCTGCGCGGTCTCGATGCGGTGCGCGGCGGAGGAGCTCATGCACCCATTGTCCCACCGTGTCAAGCATGGGGGTGCGACAGGGGCGGTTCACGCGGTCGCGGTAATCTGCGGCTATGACGGCATCCGCATCCCAGGCTTCCGACGGCTCGACGAACACGACGCACGACACGCGGCCGCACGTGGTCATCGTCGGTGGCGGTTTCGCCGGGATCAGCGCCGCGCGAGCCCTGCGGCACGCCGACGTGCGGGTGACGCTCATCGATCGCCGCGTGTACAACACGTTCCAGCCGCTGCTGTACCAGGTCGCCACGGGCGGGTTGAACCCCGGCGACGTGACCCATTTCCTCCGGAGCCTGCGGGTGCGCCAGCCCAACCTCGATGTCGTGCACGAGCACCTCATGGAGATCGACCCCGAAGGCCGCACGGTGCGCCTCCTCGACGGCCAGGAGATGTCGTACGACTACCTGCTCGTCGCCAACGGCGTCACCACCGCCTATCACGGCACGCCCGGCGCGAAGGAGAACTCGTTCGCGGTGTACTCGCGCTCGCAGGCGATCGCCATCCGCGACTCCCTCTTCACCCGGCTCGAGCGAGCGGCCGTGCGGGACGGGCGCACCAAGGGACTGTCGGTCGTGGTGATCGGCGGAGGCCCCACGGGCATCGAGATGGCGGGAGCTCTCGCCGAGCTGCGCGACCAAGGCCTGGAGCCGGCCTACCCCGAACTCGACGGGGACGCGTTCCGCATCACGTTGGTGCAGCGCAGCGAGATCCTGAAGCCGTTCCTGCCGAAGCTGCGCGACTACGCGGCGGCGCAGCTGCGGCGCCGCGACGTGGAGCTGCGCCTCGGCGCGGGCGTCGACGAGGTGCGACCGGATGCCGTCGTGCTCTCGGACGGCACCGTGCTGCCCTCCGATCTCACCGTCTGGGCGACCGGCGTCGCGCCCCACGAGGAGGTGCGCGACTGGAGCCTGCCGCTCGACACGGGCGACCGCATCCGCGTGGGCGCGGACCTGCAGGTGGAGGGACTGCACGGAGTGTTCGCCGCCGGCGACGTCGCCGTCGCTCCGCAGGACCTCCCCCAGCTCGCCCAGCCCGCGATCCAGGGCGGCGAGCACGTCGCCCGCCAGATCGTGCGGCTCATCGCGGGACAGCCCACGGAGCCGTTCTCGTACTACGACAAGGGGCAGCTGGCGATCATCGGCCGACGCGCCGCCATCGGCGAGCTGCCCGGCATCGCCAACCTCCCGGGACTGCACCGTCTGCGCTTCCTCTCGAAGATTCCGCTCCTGCGCAAGACGGTCGCCCTCACCGGCTCGTTCGGCTGGCTGACGTGGCTCTTCGTCCACATCACGAGCCTGCTCGGTCCGCGCAACAAGCTGATGGTGCTCATCGGTCTGGTCGCGCGCTACGGCGTGCACCTATACCGGACGCCGGTGCCGATCGTCGGCGACGTGCCGGCGATCCGACCGTCGAAAGCGCAGCGCAAGCGGCTCACTCCCGAGCAGCGCGCCGCCGCGGACGCCGGCGTCGCGACCGACGCGGGCTAATCACGCCGCACCCCGGCGCGGCAGCACGATCGGCCGGCCGGTGTCGGGGTCGGCCAGCACGCGCACGGGGATGCCGTAGACCTCGGCGATCCGCTCCTCCGCCAAGACCTCCGCGGGCTGGCCGTGCGCGACGAGTCGTCCGCGATCGATGACCGCGATCTCGTCTGCGTAGGCGCCGGCGAGCGACAGGTCGTGGAGCACCACGACCACCGCGCGCCCCTCCGCCGCCAGCTCTCGCGCGATCCGCAGCACGTCCTCCTGGTGACGGAGGTCGAGGGCGGCCGTGGGCTCGTCGAGCAGCACGACGGGCGTGTCCTGCGCCAGCACGCGGGCCAGCGACACCCGCGCCTTCTCGCCGCCCGACAACGACGGGAACTCCCGCTCACGCAGGTGCGACACGTCCGCCCGCCTCAGCGCCTCGGCGATGAGGCGATCGTCGTCGTCGGCCCGCGCCGTGTTGATCCAGGGCGCTCGGCCCATCTCCACGACGTCGGCCGCCGTGAACGAGAACGCGACCTGATGCGACTGCAGAAGGACCGACCGTGCGCGTGCGAGCTCCCGCGCCCGCCACTGGGCGAGCGGACGCCCGTCGAGCTCCACCGTGCCGGTGGAAGACGGGGCATCCCCGGTCAGCACGCTCAGGAGAGTGGATTTCCCGGCGCCGTTGGGGCCGACGAGCGCCAGCACCCGTCCGTACGCGATGTCGAGGGTGACGCCCGCGAGGATCTCGACGCCTCCCCCGGGCGCCCCGACCCGATAGGACACGTCGCGGAGCGCATAGGCGAGCCCGCTCATGCCCAGCCTCCGGCGCGGCGACGGGTGCGGCGGATGAGCACGTAGAAGAACGGCCCGCCGACGAGCGACGTCAGCACGCCGATGGGGAGGTCCGCGGACGGGATCACGGTGCGGGCGAGAAGGTCGGCGTAGACCAGCACCACCGCCCCGCCGAGCAGCGAGGCGGGAAGCAGCGCGCGGTTGGAGGGACCCAGCAGCATCCGCATCACGTGCGGCACCACCAGCCCCACGAAGGCGATGATGCCCACGAAGGCCACGGCGACCCCCGTGAGCAGGGCGACCAGCACGATCGCGACCACGCGCAGCCGTTCGACCCGCACCCCCAGGTGCGCCGCCGTCCGGTCGCCGAGGGCCAGCAGGTCGAGCCGGCGGGCGAGACCGACCGTGGCGGATGCCGCGGCCAGCCCGACCACGGCGACGAGCCCGACCTCGGTCCACCGGGAGCCGTTCATCGAGCCGAGCTGCCAGAAGACGATCTGCTCGCGAGAAGCCGTGTCGCCCGCGAACATCAGCACGGCGAGCGCGGCTCCCGCGAAGGCGTTGACCGCGATGCCGGTGAGGATCAGCGTGACCGATTCGGTACGCCCCTGCGACCGCGCCGTCGCGTAGACGACGAGGGTCGCCGCCAGCCCTCCGACGAAGGCGAACGCGGCGGTCGCCCAGCCGCCGAGGGAGGTGAGGCCGAGAGTGATCGCGGCGGCGGCCCCGACGGCGGCGCCCGACGACACCCCGACGACGCCGGGCTCGGCCAGGGGGTTGGCGAAGATGGCCTGCATGACCGCGCCGGCAAGCGCCAGCAACGCTCCCACCAGCACCGACATGACCACGCGGGGAAACCGGATCTGCCACAGCGTCTGCTCGATCAACGGCGTCGACGGTGCCCAGGCGTTCGGGATGCCGAGGGAGCGCAGCAGGGAGCCGACGACCTCCGCCGGGCCGATGGGCAACTGACCGATCCCCGCCGAGAGGATGACCCCGACCACGAGCAGGGCCGCCGTCACCGCGAAGACGACCCCCGCGCGGCCCCGACGGCGCGGGGGCGGCGGCACCCGCGTCGCCGCGTCGCGCGCCGGACGGGGCGAGACGGCGGGGGCGACCCGGGTCACGGGCCCGGCTCCCCCGGCACGGCCCGCGACGCGGCATCCGACGGATCGTCGGGCGCATAGACCGCCCGCGCGAGCGCGTCCAGCACCTCCGCCGACCGCGGGCCGAACGAGAGGATCTGTCCGTCCGCCATGTCGACGAAGCGTCGGTGCTGGCCCGCGGCGGTGAGCGCGATCGCGGGCTTCTCGGCGAGCAGCCCGTCGATGCCGCCGACCGAGGCGATGCCGGAGGTCATGACGAGGATCAGGTCGGGATCGGCGGCGACCATGGCCTCGTCGGTCAGCGGCTGCATGCCGCGCCAGCCCAGCTGGCCGGCGACGTCGATGCCGCCGAGGGCACCGATGAGGTCGTCGGCGCCGGACTCGCTGCCGAACAGGTAGAAGATGCCCGACGTCCCGCGCAGATAGAGGAAGACCATGCGCAGCCGGTCGGACTCGGCGGCGGGCGCGATCCGGGAGATCTGCGCGGTGACGGTCTGCAGTTCGCCCTCGATGCGGCCTGCCAGCAGGTCTCCGGCGTCGGCGGCACCGAAGATCGCGGCGACGGCGCGCGCCTGCGCGACGGCGCCCGCGAACGAGGACGAGCGCTCGACGAACACCACCGTGATGCCGACGTCGCGCAGCTGCTGCACGACGTCGGCCGGACCGATGCTCCCGTCCGTGATGACGAGCGTCGGCGCGAGCCCGATGATCGCCTCGGCGTTGACGGAGTGGCCGCTGGAGGTGATCACGGGCAGGTCGCTCACGCCCGCGAAGGTGGTCGAGATGTCGCGCCCGACCAGCCGGTCGGCGAAGCCGAGCCCTGCGACGGTCGCCGCGAGGGAACCGGAGAGGTCCATGGCGATGACCCGGGAAGCGTCGGTGACGGTGACCTCCGCATCGCCCGACAGGTCGTGGGAGGTCACGGTGACCGGCAGCTGCGACGACGGCGATGTGAGGACGGGCTCGATCGCGGCGTCGTCGAGCGTCGCGGTCGAGGGGCCGACGTACGCCTTGGGGTCGGCGAGCGGGCTGACTTCCGACAACGCGACGCGCGGAGCGGACGCCGTGGGCTCGGCGGGCGCCGCCGCGGCGGAGCAGCCGGCCAGGAGCACGACGACCAGGCTCAGCGCCGTCGCCGCGACGCGGCGGAGGATCACGAGCCCTCCCCTTCCGCGCCGGCGCGGTTCCGGCGTCGGCGGACGAGGAGCAGGGTGGCCGCCGCAACCGCGACAGCGGGATCGGCCTCTCCCGTTGCGGCGGCGGGGCCGGCGGGAGAGACTGCCGCAACGACCGCGCGCAGGGCGATCGCGGCGGGACGCGCAGACGAGGCAGGGCGCACGAGAGCTCCTGTGGGACGACGACCGAGGCCGGTCTTGGATAAGGGTTGCCTTACCTAAGGTACACGGCCGGTGTGCGCCTCCCGCGCGACGGCGCCTCGCGTCAGGTCGTCCGACGGCGGTAGATCGCCGTGGCGGCGATGAAGGCAGCGACGAGGATGCCGAGCAACCACGCCAGAGCTACCCAGATCTGACCCGAGACCGGTGTGCCCGCGAACAGAGCACGGATCGTCTCGACGATCGGGGTCACCGGTTGGTTCTGTGCGAACCAGGCGACCGGAGCGGGCATGGAATCGGTCGGCACGAAGGCCGAGCTGATGAACGGCAGGAAGATCAGCGGATAGCTGAAGGCGCTCGCGCCATCCACGGTCTTCGCCGTCAACCCCGCGATCACCGCCACCCACGTCAGCGCCGCCGTGAACAGCAGCAAGATGCCGATCACCGCGAGCCAGCCGAGCACGCCGGCCCCCGTGCGAAAGCCCATGGCCAGCGCGACGGCGACGACGATGACCAGCGAGGCGGTGTTCGCCGCCAGCGACGTCAGCACGTGCGCCCACAGCACGCTCGAGCGGGCGATCGGCATGGACTGGAACCTCTCGAGGATGCCGCCCTGCAGATCGAGGAAGAGACGGTACGCGGTGTACGCGATGCCCGAGGCGATCGTGATGAGCAGGATGCCGGGGAGCATGTAATCGATGTACGGACCCGACCCGGTGTCGATCGCCCCGCCGAACACGTAGACGAACAGCAGCAGGAGTGCGACGGGCGTCACGGCCGTCGTGATGATCGTGTCGGGGCTGCGCAGAACGTGGCGCAGCGAGCGCCCGGTGAGGATGCGGGTGTCCAGGAGTGCGGTGCTCATGATGCGCGCCTCTCGGTGTCGGGGCGGGGATCGGTATCGGGGCGGGGATCGGTTTCTGGATCGGCTGCGCCGGTGAGGGCGAGGAAGATCTCCTCGAGCGTGGGCTGCTTCTCGACGTACTCCACCGTCGCCGGCGGCAGCAGGCGCTTCAGCTGCGCGAGCGTGCCTTCGACCAGGATGCGGCCGCGATGCAGAATGGCGATGCGGTCGGCGAGCTGCTCGGCTTCGTCGAGGTACTGGGTCGTCAGCAGCACGGTCGTCCCGCCGTCGGCGAGCGCACGGACGGTGCTCCACACCTCCGCGCGCGCCTGGGGGTCAAGGCCCGTCGTCGGCTCGTCGAGGAAGACGACGGACGGGTCTCCGACGAGGCTCATCGCGATGTCGAGGCGACGCCGCATGCCGCCGGAGTACGTGCCGGCCGGGCGCGACGCGGCATCCGTCAGCGCGAACCGCGCGAGCAGACCGTCGACGACGTGCGTCGGTGCCGACACGTGCCGCAGCCGGGCGACGAGCAGCAGGTTCTCCCGCCCGGTCAGCACCTCGTCGACGGCGGCGAACTGGCCGGTCAGGCTGATGGCGCGTCGCACGGCATCTCCGTCGGCGGCCACATCGTGCCCGTCGACCGTCGCGAGCCCGCCATCGGGTCGCAGCAGCGTCGCCAGGATCCGCACGAGGGTCGTCTTGCCGGCCCCGTTCGAGCCCAGCAGGGCGACGACGGCGCCGCGCGGCACCTCGAGGTCGACGCCGCGGAGCACCGTGAGGTCGCCGAACGACTTCTCGATGCCGACGATGCGGATCGCGGGTGCGGTGACGGGCGCGGCGGTGATGGCGTTCATGAGCGTTCCCGTTCAGCCCGCTCGATCGCCTCGACCAGACGCGCGCGCTCCTTATCGATCCACTGCCGGCCCGAGTACGCGCGGACGAAGTCCTCGCCGAACTCGACGGGGTGTGCGCCGACGATGTCGCGCAGCGGGGTGGCGTCGGCCGCGGCGCGCTCCCAGAGATCGACGAAGTCCGCGAACAGGGTCACGAGGGTGTCGCCGTCGAGGAACCCCGCGGAGTACATGAAATACCGCTGATAAGCCTTGGCCGCGTCGCGGTAGGGCGCGGGCAGGGCATCCATCCGCGCGACGGCGTTCTTGTACTGCTTCTTCTGCTCGAGCGATCCGGTGAGCTTCTCGATCCACGACATCTCAGTTCTCCTTCTGGTCGTCTTCGGCGTGGAGCTGATCGAGTCGGTCGGCGAGGAAGCTCCACGTTCCCCAGAACTCTTCGAGCTGATCCGCGCCCTGCGCGTTCAGCGTGTAGACCTTGCGGGGCGGCCCCTTCTCGGACGGCACCTTCTCGACGTCGACGAGCCCGCGCTGTTCGATGCGTACGAGGAGGGCATACACCGTTCCCTCCGCGATCTCCGCAAACCCCTGCTCCCGGAGCCACGTCGTGATCTCGTAGCCGTAGGCGGGGCGTCGACCGAGGATCGCCAGCACGATGCCCTCGAGCACACCCTTGAGCATTTCTGTCGATTGGCGTCCCATCGGTCCTCCTCAGTCAGTACTCAGTAACAGCGAGTACCAGTACATAGTAAGCAAGAGTACCGGTACTCCGCAAGACTGAGTACCGGTCAGTGTTTGACATGGAGCGCGCTCCAGGTGGTGTGCTGTGGAGCCATGGACACCACTCACCGCAACGAACTGGCTCTCGGCACGATCTGGTTCGGCACGCGACAGGATGAGGACACCGCGTTCGCGCTGCTCGACCACTACGTGGCACGGGGCGGCCGCTGGCTCGACACCTCCGACAACTACGCCTTCTGGGAGTCACCCACAGGGCACGGCGGCGCGAGCGAGACAGTGATCGGACGATGGCTGCGCCGGAACCCCGGCATCCGCGAGCACATCTCGATCTCGACCAAGGTCGGCGCGAACCCGACGATGCCTGGCACGTGGGACGCACCGATGGAGGGTCTGGGCCCGCGCGCCGTCGAGGAGGCGGTCGCATCGTCGATGGCCCGTCTCGGTGTGGACGTCATCGATCTGCTCTGGGCGCACATCGAAGACCGCGCGGCTCCCCTCGACGATCAGGTCGGTGCGTTCGGATCGCTCGTCGCCGAGGGGCGCGTCCGCCGACTGGGTGCGTCGAACCACGCGACCTGGCGCGTCGAACGCGCGCGCTCCCTCGCTCGCACGCGCGGACTGGCTTCCTACGATGCCCTCCAACTGCGGCACAGCTACCTCCAGCCGATCCCCTTCGTGCCGCTGCCGTCGGGCCACATGGCCGCCACCGCCGAATCCCTCGAATACGCCGCCGCCGAGGGACTCGGCATATGGGCCTACACGACGCTGCTCTCGGGAGCGTACGCACGACCGGAGCGGCTACCGCACGCGTACCGGCATCCCGACACCGAGCGGCGCCTGGCCGCGCTGGACCGCGTCGCGCAGCGCCTCGATGCCACGCGCAACCAGGTGGTGCTCGCGTGGCTGATCGGCGGCACGCCGGCGGTCACGCCCATCGTGGGGGTCTCCGACATCGCACAGTTGGATGAGGCGATGGATGCGCTCGCCCTGCCGTTGGATGCCGAGGCGCGCGCCGTGCTCGACGGAAGGGATGCGCAATGACCACGATGCTCACGATGGGCGAGGCCGTCGCGGCGAGCGGCCTTTCGGCCGACACCCTCCGCTACTACGAGGACGAGGGGATCATCGGCCCGCTCGAGCGCGATCATCGCAATCATCGGGTCTTCAGCGACGGCGATCTCGCGTGGATCGGCGTGGTCACGTGCATGAAGGATGCCGGACTCGGCATCGACGACCTGCGCACGTTCGCCGATCTGCTGCACGGCTCGCGCGGGGCGGTGAACCCCGTGGACTTCCTCCGGGAGCGGCGTGCCGCCCTCGAAGAGCGCCGGCGCGTGCTGTCTCGCGCGATCGCGGTCATGGACGACAAGATCGCCCACTTCCGCGGAGGCGTCTCGGAAGCAGGAACGGTCTAGTCCTCCGGTTCGACGCGTTCCGGAAGTACCGACCACATGTAGCGCGAGCGGCGCAGATCCCCGGTTTCACGACGGTCGGCGCTCAATGCCTCGTACTCGTCGAAGATCTCCTGCACGCGCTCCTGCAGACGGGCCACCTCATCGGGAGCGAGGAGCATCTGGCCCGTGGCCAGCACCATGTAGGCGATATCGGCATCCGGAGGTCGTACCGACCGCGCCGCCAGGACCTCTTCCATGCGCTGACGCATCGGGGTCAGTCGCGAGTCGATCAAGATGGTGCGGTGCACGGCGTCGGCGTCGGCGCTCGCGACGAGCGAGTAGTCCGGGGCGGCGGGAAGCCACGGCCGTTCCCGGCCGTCGGTGGACTCCCCGCGGCGGATGAGCCCCGTCGCCTCGACCGCGCGCAGGTGGTAGCTCATCGCACTCGGCGACAACCCGACCAGCTCCGCCAGCTCGGTGGCCGTGGCCGGCCCCTGGCGGCGATACAGCTCGTCGACAGCCACCTGGCGCAAGGGGTTCGCCATGGCTCGGACCGCGCGGGGGTCGGAGATCAGGAGGGTATGCGAGGACATCCCTGCCCAGTCTGCCGCGCCCGCGGGCGCCCCGCACCCTTCGGGATGCGGGGCGCCTGCGACGACGGCGGTCAGGACCGGCGGCGACGACGCCACACGAGCACCGAGCCGCCCGCGACGAGCATGCCGGCGAACGCCGCCAGGAGGAGCACTCCGGTCCCGTCCTGCCCGGATGTGGCCAGTGACCCACCCCGCGGCGCGCTGCTCACCGAGCCGCCCGATGCCGTCGGATCGCCGGGGGTGGAGCCTCCCGGCGCGGGCGTTACGGGGGTCGGGGTCGACCCACCGGCATCCGTCGCGGTGGGCGTCACGAACCTCGCGCGCGCCGCACCGTCGCCGTGGAGGTGCAGCACGAGCATCTG
>NZ_BADB01000381.1:0-40299 GCF_000333415.1 Microbacterium sp. B24
GGTTGTCGGAGGCCTGCGGCGCGACGACGTTGACGACACCAGCCAGCTCGTCACGCTCGATCAGAAAGTGCATCGCGGCCACGACGTCGTCGATGTGCACCCAGCTGAAGCGCTGGCGTCCGCGGGTGCGGTGGTGCGACGCGCGACCATCGCCGCTCGGATGCGGCCCGATGCCGCGGTAGCGGCGGTGCTGCAGCCACCAGCCGTCGCGCTGAGATCCGCCGAGGCCGAGGCGGGCGAGCGTCGTCAGCATCCGGGTGGCGGGGCCGTCGCCCAGCACGATCGCCATCCGCATCGCGACACGGCGCGTCTGCGGAAGCTCTCCCGCGAAAAGCTCCTCCTCCCACGCCCGCGCCACGTCGACGGAGAATCCCGTGCCGAGCTCACCGGCATGCTCGGTGTGCGGGGCATCGGTGCGGTGCCGGTAGATCGTGGCGGTGGACGCGTTCAGCCACACGGCCGGAGGCGACGACGCCGCCGCGATCGCCGTCCGCAGGGCGCGCGTCGTCTCGATGCGTGAGCGCAGGATCTCGTCGCGGTTGCGGTCGGTGTAGCGGCAGTTGACCGACTTCCCCGCCAGGTTCACGACGACCTCGGCTCCCTCGACGGCTCTGACGAGTGCGGCGTCGTCGTTCCAGGCCACCCCGGCGGTGCGACCGACGACCGTGACCTCGTCGCCACGAGCGCGCAACGACGCGACGACGGCCCTCCCGATGAAGCCCGACGCCCCGGCTACGACGACGCGCCGCCGTGTCTGCTCGTGCACCGGCATCCCCTTTCTGAACGTGTTCAAAACAAGATACCCTCGGAGGCATGAGCGCGTCCAGTGACACGTCGGTCTATCAGAAGGTGCTCGGTCTGCACTTCGCCGACCTCGACCCACGCCTACGCGTCTACTTCGGACCGATCCCCCCGGGCGCGGTCGGCGCCGGCGAGGGCACCTTCGAGGTCGCCGGGGCGAGGATCGCGCTCCTGCGCCCCGTCTTCGTCGTCCTGGCATGGCGACGCGTGCTGTTTCCCGAGAACGAGCAGGAGGTGCCGTTCTCGGTACGCAACGAGCGCGGGCCCGACGGAACCCTGCGCGCCGTCCGCACCTTCCGGTTTCGCAGACGCGAGCGCGTCATGCTCGACAGCATGCAGGCCGTCGAGGGCGCGATCGTCGACCGGCTCGGGCGACGGGGAGGGTTGGAGGTTCGCCTCACTGCCGCCGTGATCAATGGCGGCCTTCGGCTGCGCTCGGATCGACTCGCCTGGCGGATCGCCGGCCGGCGCATCCCCCTGCCGCCGTTCGCCCAGGTCGTCGTCGATGAACGGATCACCGACGGCCTGCAGCGAGTGGATGCCGTCGTGCGACTGCGCGGAATCGGCACGGCGTTCCGCTACCGCGGCAGCTTCACCTACGAACTCCAGTGAGGAGCGCACCCTCCGCGGCGCTACCTACTTCTTCTTGAGCGACTTCTCCGAGACGGGCGCCTCGCCGGCGGCGGCGAGATCGGCGTAGTAGGCCCGCGCCTCGCGCTGGCGCTCCTGCTCGGCACCGGAGGCGATGGGCGCGCGGACGTGCTCAGGCTCGAAGGCGAACGCGTCGACGAGATCCTGCGCGTGCGGACGCAGCCGCAGCAGCAGGCGGTCGATGTACTTCGAGACGGATGCCGCGCGCTGTGCCGACAGTCGGCCGTTGATGAGGTACCAGGCGAGGTGCTTCTCGATGAGGTGCAGACCGAACAGGTCGCGCAGCCACCCCAGCACCTGCGCCGTGCCGGGATCGGAGATGCCGGCGATGCCGTCGCTGAACGCCTCCCACTGCAGCAGCTCGCCGTGTGCCCGCGCCGCCTCGATCAGCTCGGCCTGATTGGCGTTGAAGATCGCCGCCGCCTCGGCGGGCGACGCCTTGGATGCCGGGCGCAGCCGCCCGGCGATGTCTTCGATCATCTGCCGCACGCGCTCCGCGAGCAGCTCGTGCTGCTGCTCGGCCCGCAGCCCGAGCTCGACCGAGCGCGCGGTGGAGCCGAAGTCGGTGACGGCCTGACCGAGCTGGCGCAGCCCCGCCCCGTGGAACACCTTGCCGGCGGTCTGCTTCGCGGCGAAGGACGCGAGCTTCGCGGCATCCGCGCCCTTGAACTGCTTCGCGAAGTCGTTGAGCAGGCGCTTGCCGACCAGCTGGAGCAGGACGTTGTTGTCGCCCTCGAAGGTGACGTAGACGTCGAGGTCGTGGTGCAGCCCGACGAGACGGTTGTCGGCCATGAAGCCCGAGCCTCCGCAGGCCTCGCGGCATTCCTGGATGGTGTCGAGAGCGTTCCACGTGGACAGCGGCTTCAGCGCGGCGGCGAGGGTCTCGAGGTTCTCGCGCTCGTCGGGGGTGTCGGTGCGTCCGCTGAAGACGCCGTCGAAGGTGCGCAGCAGCTCGTCGTTCGCGAAGAACTGCGCGTACACCTGCGCCAGTCGGGGCAGCAGGCGCCGCTGGTGCTTGCCGTAATCCAGCAGCACCACCTCGTCGCTGCCCGACCCTGAGTCGAACTGGCGACGCTGACCGGCGTAGGTGATCGCGATGTGCAGCGCGAGCGCGGTCGCGGTCGTCGCCGCGCCGTCGAGCGAGACCCGGCCCTGCACGAGCGCGCCGAGCATGGTGAAGAAGCGGCGCCCGGGGCTCGGGATGTCGGAGCTGTAGGTGCCGTCGGCGGCGACGTCGCCGTAGCGGTTCAGGAGGTTGAATCTCGGGACGCGAACGTGGTCGAACGCCAGCCGTCCGTTGTCGATGCCGTTGAGCCCGCCCTTGACGCCGTCGTCCTCGCTCTGCACGCCCGGCAGCATGTTGCCCTCGTCGTCGCGGATGGGGACGAAGAAGCAGTGCACGCCGTAGTTGACGCCCCCGGTGATGAGCTGGGCGAACACGGTCGCGGCCCGTCCGTGCACGGCGGCGTTGCCGAGGTAGTCCTTCCACGCGCCGCGGAACGGCGTGTTGATGACGAACTCCTCGGTCTCCGGGTCGTAGGTGGCGGTCGTGCCGATGGCGGCGACGTCGGAGCCGTGTCCGATCTCGGTCATCGCGAACGCACCCGGCAGCGTCAGTTCGATGACATCGCGCAGCCACGCATCGTGGTGCTTCTCGGTTCCGAGCTGGTAGATCGCGGAGCCGAACAGGCCCCACTGCACACCCGACTTGATCTGCAGCGACGGGTCGGCCAGAACGAGCTCCATGAATCCGGCGAGGTTCGCGCCGTTGTCCTCGAGGCCGCCGTACTTCTTCGGGAACGCGCGCCGCGACCCGTTGTTGTCGACGAGGGTCTGCAGCTGGCCGAACACGCGTTCGCGGTGGTCGGCGACCGAGAGCCCCTCGATCTTCCAGAGCGCCGGGTCCTTGATCATCTCGCGGGCCTCGCGTCGGGTCTGCGCCCACGTTCCCAGCAGCAGATCGGTGACCGTGTCGACGTGGATGCGCGGCTCGTGGGCCTCTGCGGCGGTGTGCGCCGCAGTCGGGGCTCCGCCGGCGGGCGTTCGCGTGTTCGTGGCGGGCTTCTTCGGACGGACGGCGGCGTCGGTCATCGGCGTACCTTTCGACAGCGGACAGAAAGACTCACGCTCGACGCTAAGAGCGCGCCGGGGGCCTCGCAAAACGCTTGCGCGCTGCCCACAAAGCGGCGTGCCCCAGCGGCATCCTCACCTGTATGAGACCCACACCCACGTTTGGTGAGACTGAGTTCCACCGTTCTTCATCGCGTCGGCCCTCCGTCGCCCGCACGGACCGCACCGTCGGGACCCTCGACGAGCGACAGGGGGTCGGCGATGTCCTCGAGCGACTTGCCGGCCGCGCTGATGCCGAACACACCCGCGATCACACCGCCGAACATCATCACCGCGGCGCCCAGCACGTACCCCCAGAACAGCGGTCCGCGATCGGTGCCGTCGCCGACCATCGCGCCGTAGAGCGCGGGGGCGACCGCGCCGACCAGCTGCCCGATCGAGAAGACGTACGAGATCACCTGGCTGCGAAGCTCCAGCGGGAAGATCTCGCTCACCGTGAGGTAGGCCGCGGAGGCACCCGCCGATGCGAAGAAGAACGAGGCGCACCAGAACGCGGTGTGCGTGGCCGCGTTGAGCACGCCCGCGTTGAAGAGGAAGGCGCTCACCAGCAGGATGAGCCCGGCGAGCACGTACGTGCCGAACAGCATCCGGCGCCGCCCCCAGGTGTCGAAGAAGTGGCCGAGCAGCAGTGCGCCCGACAGGTTGCCGACGGCGAAGACGATGAAGTACGTGGATGCCGCGGCGGGAGGCGTGTCGTAGAAGTTCTCGAGCACGAGCGCGTAGGTGAAGAAGATCGCGTTGTAGAGGAACGACTGCGTGACCATCATCGTCACGCCCACCAGCGTGCGACGCGGGTACTTCTGGAAGAGCACCTTCGCGATCGTGAGGAACGGCACCCGGCCGTACTCCTTGACGACGATCGCCTTGGACTCGTCGACGGGAGGCAGATCCTTGCCCTCGCGACGGATGCGCACCTCGATGCCGTCGACCGTGCGCTCCGCGGCATCCTCCTGCCCGTGCGTCATCTGCCAGCGGGGGCTCTCGGGGATGTGGCGACGCAGCCAGATGATCAAGAGGCCCAGGAGCGGTCCGAGGAAGAAGCTGAGCCGCCAGCCGATGTCCTGCGGAAGGATGTCGGTGTTGAGGAAGAACACGTTCGCGACGGCGCCGAGGGCCGCCCCACCCCAATAGGTGCCGTTGATCGCGATGTCGACCCGGCCGCGGTACTTCGACGGGATGATCTCGTCGATCGCCGAGTTGATCGCCGCGTACTCCCCGCCGATGCCGGCTCCCGCGATGAAGCGGAAGACGTAGAAGAACCACGGCGCGAAGGCGAGCCCGGCCATGGCGCTGCCGACGAGGTAGATCGCGAGCGAGAGGATGAACAGCTTCTTGCGCCCGAGCCGGTCGGTCAGCCGGCCGAAGACGAGCGCGCCGGTGACCTGGCCGAGCAGGTAGAACGTGCCCGCAAGGCCGACCTGGAACGAATCCATCCCGAGGGTCTGGGCGTACCCGTTGGCTGCGACGATCTGGACCTCGAGGCCGTCGAGCACCCACGAGAAGCCGAGGCCCACGACGATCATCCAGTGGAAACGGGCCCAGGGCAGCCTGTCCATCCGCGCGGGCACGAGCGAACGCACCTCTTTGACCTGCATCTTCGACGACGCCATCGCCGTTCCTCTCCGGCGCGCGACCTCGCATACGCCGGGCACAGTTCTACTCCTGCGTGCACCGTCGGCGCCTCCGCTTGACGCGGGGCGATCGCGGGGGTAACGCGCGTGAGCGTGGCAGCCGCCCGGCGGGCGCGCGGAGGGCCGCGGCGCCGCAGCGGATGCGGATCACGCGCACAGAATCGGATGCCGTGCGCGGCGGCATCCGATTCTGTTGCGCAGGCCCGAATCCGATGTGGGAACGGGGTCAGGATCCGGGGTCAGCGCCCGGGTGGGATCCGGGGTCAGAGCTCGAGGCCGTGACCGAAGCGGAAGAGGGGGTCGGCGGTGTCGAACGGGACGTCGGGACGTGAGGCCTCGACCGCGGCCATCGAACGAGGGAGATCGAACGGGAGCTTTCCGCGCGCGGGCGCACGGCCCGACAGCACGTCGAACAGGGCCGCGGCACCGGCACCCCAGTTCGCGGTGAGGCTCACGCCGAGCTCGGCGAAGGGCGTGAGGATCGCGGGACGATCGAGGAAGACGTCGACCACGGTGGGCACCACTGCCGCGACCTCGGCGACGTGCGCGACCACCTCGGCAGGGAAGTCGAGCGAACCGGCGTGGAAGAAGTTCTCGAACGCCGATCCTCGCTGTTCGTAGGGCGCCTGAAGCCGCAGCACCGCGACGTCGGCCTCCGCGGGGGTTGCGACGAGCTCGCCATAGGCGGCCGCGACGGCTGCATCCACCCCCTCGACGTAGAGCTTGACGCCGCCGGCGAAGGGCACGGATGCCGTCGCGGACAGCACCGCGATCGAGGCGCGCTGCGCAGCCTCGCCCGCGGCACGGAATGCGGCGGAGCCGACGATCGCGTCGGCCGCCTCGGCATCCACGAACGGGTCGTCGAAGAGCCCCAGGACGAACTTCTCGCGCAGCAGGCGTCGCGCCGACACATCGAGGCGCGCGTCGGACACGACACCGTCGGCCACGAGCTGCACCAGGATCTCGGTGCAGCGCTCACCGCCGAACTGGTCGGCCCCGGCATCCAGGATCTTCGCCATGCGCTCGGCGGGCGTGAGGTGCTCCACCCCCCACGCGCGGGCCGGGAAGGGCGTGCCCATGATGTCGCTGTCGGTGATGAGGCCCCAATCGGTGCAGACGACGCCGTCGAAACCGAAGCGCTGGCGGAGCAGGCCCGTGAGCACGCTCCTGTTGAAGCCGAAGCCGACCTCTTCGTAGGGGGTGCCGATCGGCATGCCGTAGTACGGCATGACCTGGCGCACGCCGGCGTCGAAGGCGGCCGCGAAGGGCGTCAGGTGCAGCTCGAACGCATCACCGGGGTAGACCTGTTCGCGACCGTAGGCGAAGTGGGGGTCCTCGCCGTCCTTCTGCGGCCCGCCGCCGGGAAAGTGCTTCACCATGGTCGACACCGAGCCGGGCCCGAACGTCTCGCCCTGGAACCCGCGGATGTAGGCGGCGCCGAGGCGCGCCGACAGCTCGGCGTCCTCTCCGAACGTCTGCAGCTGGCGCGCCCAACGCGGCTCGGTCGCCAGATCGACCTGCGGGTGCAGGGCGACACGGATGCCGACGGCGGTGTACTCCTGCCGGGCGATGTCGCCGAAGCTGCGTACGAGATCCTCGTCGCGGGTCGCGGCGAGCCCCAGCGCGTCAGGCCACTGCGAGAACGGACCGGCGTGCATCGCCGCACCGGGGTTGTCGGTGAACGAGTGGCGGGGGTCGGTGGACAGCGACACCGGGATGCCGAGCCGGGTCGAGGCTGCGAGCTCCTGCAGCCGGTTGTGCCAGCGTGCGATGTCGCCCGCCGAGGGCGCGGCGCCGAGGAGGTTGAAATGCGTCATGTGACGCTCGCGCACGTACTCCTCGGTCGACGGGAGCCCGAACGCGGGGTCGCCGCCGGAGAGCTCTCCGTCGGGGCCGATCGTGATCATCGTCTGGAAGAACAGGCCCGCCTTCTCCTCCACCGTCATCTCGGCCAGCAGCAGGTCCACACGCTCGTCGACGGAGAGCGTCGCGTCGAGCCAGGGGCGGGCGTCGACGTCGGGGAGGGCCGGGGCGGATGACAGCTCTGTCATGGAGGGGTCCTTTCACGGCGACGCACGGATCCGGTGCGCCTCTGTGCCGACCGTACACGAAACCCGACCGATTGGTAACTCTTTCCGGCGGGCGCCGCAGGCCGGGGTTAGGGTGAGCGGGGAGGCAGGATGACGACGGCAGTGGCGCGAACACGCAATGCTGCGGCGACGCGCGCGCGCATCGTCGAGGCCGCGCGTGAGGTCTTCATCTCTCGCGGGTATCGTGCGGCGTCGCTGCGCGATGTCGCGACCGCGGCGGGCATCAGCCACCCGGGGCTTCTGAAGCACTTCGCGACGAAGGACATGCTCCTCGCCGCCGTCGTCGCCGGGTTCGACCGATCGACCGAGACGGCTCTCGCCGACCACGACGGCGCGCGCGAGGCCGGCGCGCTGCTCTTCTCGTCGGTCGCGGCGAGGAACGCGACGATCGAGGGCTATCTCGCGCTGTATGCGGCGCTCGTCGGCGAGGGCTCCACCCGCGGACACCCCGCCCACGCGGCGATGCGCGAGCGCTACCGTCGACTGCGCGAGGTGTTCGTCGCGCAGCTGTCCGCGGCCCGCACCGTCGGCGCGGTGCATCCCGGCCGCGACGTGCACGGCGAGGCCGTCCGCATCGCAGCGGTCTGGGACGGCCTGCAGCTGCTCCAGCTCTATCTGCCCCGGCGCGTGGATCTCGTGTCGCTGCTCACCGACATGCAGGAGATGCTGGTCGCAGCCCCCGGCGCGCCCGGTCCGGCGCAACGCGACGGGGGTGAGGATGCCGCGGCATCCGCCCGTCCCGCGCCCTGGCCGACGCTCGATCTCTTCGACGAAGAGCCCGAGACGACGGAGGGCTACCGCGTCGGGCGCGAGCGGCGATCTCGGATCGTGCGCGACGCGACGGCGCTGTTCGCCCGGGATGGGTACGCCGACACCAGCCTGCGGGAGATCGCCGAGCGCGTGGGGGTGTCGAAGTCGGCCCTGCTGCACCACTACCCGTCGAAGGATGCGCTGCTGCGCGCCGTGCTGGCCGAGCGCGATCGTGCCATTTCGGTGTCACCGCCGGCGCGCGCCCAGCGCGCTGCCGATGCGCTGCGGGACCTGCCGCGCAACGCTGCGATCAATGCGGCGTCCGCGCCCGGACTCATCGAGGTGTACGCGGTGCTCTCGTGCGAGGCACTGCCGCCCGACCATCCGGCGCACGACTACTTCACGCAGCGCTTCGCCGCCACGATCGACCATTTCACCGCCGTCCTCCGCGCGGCGCAGCAGGACGGCGACCTGCCGGCCCACCGCGATCCCGCCCGTGAGGCGATCCGGCTCGTCGCACTGTGGGACGGCTTGCAGTACCAGTGGCTGTACGACCGCGAGAGCGTGGACGTGGCCGCAGAGCTCGCCGCCCACCTCGACGACATCCTCCCCCGGCGCTGATCGGCCACCGTCGGCCGCGGGTGGCCTGCGGCCTACGGCTCGCATCGGATCCGGTCGGCGCTGCATGGACGGGCACCCCGCTGAGCCCGCAACTCGCGCACGCGCGTCAGTGCGCGGCGATGACCGCGAGGACGCCCTCGCCGTAGGCCTCGCGCTTCTTCGCGCCGATGCCCGTGATGCCGTCGAGCGCCGCGATGGATGCCGGGCGCTGCTCGGCCAGCGCCCGCAGCGTCGCATCGCCGAAGACGATGTACGCGGGCACGCCCTGTTCCTTCGCGACCCCGGCACGCCAGGCGCGAAGGGCTTCGAAGAGGTCGCGGTCACCGTCGGCCACGGCGTCGGACGCCGCGGCCTTGCGGACGCGCGCCGCACCCCCGCCGCGCCCGAGGACGTCGCGGCGCAGCGGCACCGGCGTCTCACCGCGCAGCACCGCCGCGCCTTCGTCGCCGACCGCGAGCACGCCGTACTCGCCGCGCGCGACGATGACGCCGCGAGCGAGCAGTTGTCGGATGACGCTGCGCCAGTCCTGATCGCTGAGGTCCGCTCCCAGCCCGTACGTGGCGAGCGTGTCGTGGCCCTGCTGACGGATGCGCTCGGTCGACGCTCCGCGGAGGATGTCGACCAGATGCCCCGCGCCGAAGGCCTGATTGCGCTCGCGCTGCAGCCGCACGATCGTCGACAGCAGCTTCTGGGCGGGGACCAACCCGTCCCAGGTGTCGGGCCCGTCGAGACAGGTGTCGCAATTGCCGCACGGCTCGGAACTCTGCCCGAAGTACGCGAGAAGGTTCTGCCGGCGGCACGAGACCGTCTCGCAGAGGGCGAGCATCGCGTCGAGGTGTTGACCGAGCCGCATCTTGTACGACCGCTCGCCCGGCGACTGATCGATGAGGCGCCGCTGCTGCACCACGTCGCCGAGGCCGTAGGCCATCCAGGCGATGGCCGGCTCGCCGTCGCGGCCGGCCCGGCCCGTCTCCTGGTAGTAACCCTCCACCGATTTCGGCAGGTCGATGTGGGCGACGAAGCGTACGTCCGGCTTGTCGATGCCCATTCCGAAAGCGATCGTGGCGACCATCACCACGCCGTCTTCGCGGAGGAAGCGCTGCTGGTGGTGAGCACGCACCGCGGCATCCAATCCCGCGTGGTACGGCAGGGCGTCGACCCCTTGCGTGCGCAGATACTCGGCCGTCTGCTCCACCGACTTACGGCTGAGGGCGTAGACGATTCCGGCGGCGCCGACCGGCTGGGCGCGCACGAACTGCAGCAGCTGACGGCGCGGATCGACCTTCGGCTCGATGCGGTACTGGATGTTGGGACGATCGAAGCTCGCGACGAAATGCCGTGCGTCGGGCAGGCGCAGCCGCTCGGTGATCTCCTGATGGGTCGCGCGCGTGGCCGTCGCCGTGAGCGCCATGCGCGGCACCCCGGGGAAGCGCGCGCTCAGATCTCCGAGCGCGAGGTAGTCGGGACGGAAGTCGTGACCCCACTGACTGACGCAGTGCGCCTCGTCGATGGCGATCACACTGAGTGTGCCCCGCTGCAGCAGGGCACTCGTCGCGGGAGCGCTGAGGCGTTCGGGCGCGACGTAGAGCAGGTCGAGCTCGCCGGCGAGGAAGTCGCGCTCGACACCGGCGCGTTCGGACGGGCTCTGGGTGGAGTTCAGGTACGCCGCCCGCACACCGTTGGCGCGCAGGGCGTCGACCTGGTCGTGCATCAGTGCGATGAGCGGACTGATGACCAGCCCCGTGCCGGGACGGACGAGCGCGGGAACCTGATACGTGATCGATTTGCCGCCGCCGGTGGGCATGAGCACCACGGCGTCGCCGCCGGCGACGACGTGCGCCACGATGTCGCCCTGATCGCCGCGGAACTCGTCGTACCCGAAGACCTCCTTCAGGACGGCCTTCGGGTCGGACGCAGACGCGGCTCGCGGCGCGGCCGGGCGGGCGGGTGCGGTGGCGGCCGGGTTGGCGGCCGGTGCCGCGTCCCGTGTCGCGCGAGCGAGCGCACCGGCATACCCGTCGTACTCCGGCGGCGGCGGGGCGTCGGCGTCGTCGGGCGGAGTCAGCTCATCCACATCCCACGGCACGTCCGCGTAGGGGTCGTCGTACCGATCGGTGGCTGCACTCACCCGTCCAGGCTAGCCGCGGCATCCGACACCCACACCCACACCGCCCACACACCCCACCCACACCCCGCCGAGCCGCCACGATCCCGCCGAGCCGCCACGACAGACGGTGGCGGCTCGCGCAGAACATGGCGGTTCGGCGAGCGCCGGGTCCCCGGGGTGCTCGCGGGCGGGCGCGGCGGGTTAGAGCCGCACGACCTCGGTGACGCGGACGACGGCGGCTCCCTCCTCGACGGAGGCGGCGAGATCGACCTCGGCCCGGATGCGCCAGTCGTGGTCGCCGGCCGGATCGTCGATCGTCTGCTCGACGCGCCAGAGACCGGATGCCGCGGCATCCGCCGTGTCGATCGCACACAGCCGCGGTGAGCGCGCGGGGCCGCCGGTGAGGATCTCGTCGTGCTCGTCGTAATAGCGGTCGAGGGCTTGCGGCCAGTCGACGTCGGGATCGAGGGCGACCAGCGCGTCGTCGTCCTGCAGAGCCGCGAGCTGCACCCGCCGGAACAGCTCGTTGCGCACGAGCACCGTGAACGCGCGCTCGTTCGTGAGGATGGAGGGCGGCGCCGGCGGCACGACCGGAGCGCCGTCCTCGGGCAGCACCGCCGCCGGGTCGATGAGCGCCGACCACTCGTCGACGAGACTCGAGTCGACCTGGCGCACGAGTTCGCCGAGCCACTCGATGATGTCGCGCAGCTCGTCGGTTCTCGCATCAGCGGGAACGGTCTGGCGAATCGCACGGTCGGCGTCGGACAGGTAGCGCAGCACCAGCCCTTCACTGCGGGACAGCTGATAGAAGGAGACGTATTCCGCAAACGACATGGCCCGCTCGAACATGTCGCGGACCACCGATTTGGGGCTCAGTTCGAAGTCGCGCACCCAGGGCTGCGACGAGGCGAACACCTCGAAGGACTGCGTCAGCAGGTCGGCGAGCGGTTTCGGGTAGGTGATCTCCTCGAGCAGCGCCATGCGCTCGTCGTACTCGATGCCGTCGCGCTTCATGGCGGCAACCGCCTCGCCCCGGGCGCGGTACTCCTGCTGGGCGAGGATGGCGCGCGGGTCATCGAGGGTCGACTCGATGACGCTCAGCACGTCGAGGGCGTAGTGGCCGGTGCCGACACCACCCTGCGCGGGGGCTCCGCCCGGCAGGACGTCGTCGTCCGGCGACAGCAGCTCGATGGCGGCGAGCGCGAAGGGCGACAACGGCTGGTTGAGCGCGAAGTTCGGCTGCAGGTCGACGGTGAGCGCGATGCGCGGGCCGGATGCCGGGGAGCGGTCGATCTCGACGATCCCGGCATCCACGAGCGTGCGGAAGATCGCGATCGCGCGTCGGGCGAGGGCGAACCGACGCGCGATCGGCTCGTGGTTGTCGAACACGAGCGCGCGAACGTGGCCGAACACGTCTCCCCCGCGACCGATGACGTTGATCAGCATCGCGGCGGTGAGCTTCAGCTGCGGCACGAGCGGCTCGGGAGCGGCGGCGATGAGCCGCTCGTATGATCCCTCGCCCCAGTTGACGACACCGGTGGGGGCCTTCTTGCGGACGATCTTCTTGCGTTTTGCCGGATCGTCTCCGGCCTTGGCGAGCGCGAGCGCGTTCTCGATCTCCCACTCGGGCGCCATGACCACGACGTTGCCGTGGGTGTCGTAGCCGGCACGTCCCGCGCGCCCGGCGACCTGGTGGAACTCGCGCGCGGTGAGCTGGCGCATCTTCGTGCCGTCGTACTTGCTGAGCGCGGTGATCATGACGGTGCGGATGGGCACATTGATGCCGACCCCGAGGGTGTCGGTGCCGCAGATCACCCGCAGCAGCCCGCGCTGGGCGAGCGTCTCGACGAGGCGTCGGTAGCGCGGCAGCATACCCGCGTGGTGCACGCCGATGCCGGCCCTGACGAGGCGCGACAGCGTCTTGCCGAAGCCGGTCGTGAAGCGGAAGCCGCCGATGGCGTCGGCGATCTCGTCGCGCTGGGCGCGGGTGGTGAGGGTGACCGATGCCAGGGCCTGCGCACGCTCGAGGGCCGCTGCCTGTGCGAAGTGCACGATGTAGACCGGCACCTCGCGCTCGTCGACGAGCATCGTCAGCACCTCGTGCACCGGCCGGCGCTCGTAGGAGAAGTGCAGCGGGACCGGGCGCTCGACGCCGGTGACGAGCGCCACCGGACGGGACGTGCGGCGCTCCAGATCGTCGGCGATCGGTGTGACGTCGCCGAGAGTGGCGGACATCAGCAGGAACTGCGCCTGCGGCAGCAGCAGGAGCGGCACCTGCCACGCCCATCCCCGATCGGGATCGCCGTAGTAGTGGAACTCGTCCATGACGACCTGCGCGATCTCCGCATCCGCGCCGTGGCGGAGGGCGATGTTGGCGAGGATCTCCGCGGTGCAGCAGACGATCGCGGCATCCGGATTCACCGACGAGTCGCCGGTGACCATGCCGACGTTCTCGGCGCCGAACACCTCGACCAGCGCGAAGAACTTCTCGCTGACCAGCGCCTTGATCGGGGCCGTGTAATACGAGCGGCCGCCCGCGGCCAGGCAGGCCGCGTGCGCGGCGATCGCGACGAGCGACTTGCCGGTGCCGGTCGGCGTCGACAGGATCACGTTGGCGCCCGACACCAGCTCGATGACGGCTTCGTCCTGTGCGGGATAGAGCGCCAGCCCGCGCCCGGCGGCCCAATCGACGAAGCCCTGATAGGCGGCATCCGCCGACGCTCCGACGGGCACGAGATCGGTCAGTGCCGCGGGCGAGGTCATTACCCGAGTCTGCCAGGCGCCGCGGTGCCACCGTCGCACGGTGCCGCCGCGGTGGGCTCAGGGGCGCGCGGCCTTGGCGGCGAGCACGTGTCGTGCGGCGTCGTCCACACGCTGTGCGAATGCGGGATCGGTCTGCGCCTTGGCGAGCACCGCGTCGTACATGGCCGCGAAGACGCTGGGGTCCGTCGATGCGAGCACGACGTCGACCCCGGCGCTCACGGCGAGCACCGCGCGATCGGCCGGGCTCCACGCCTGCACCGCCTGTGCCGCGGAGAGGTCGTCGGTGACGATCATCGCGTCGGGCCCCACGAGCGACCGGGCGAGGCCCACCACCGTCGGTGAGAACACCGCCGGTGCAGAGGGGTCGATGTTCTGGTAGATCGCGCTGGAAACCATCACGGCGGCGGGCCCGCCCTGAAGCAGACCGCGGTAGACGGCGATGTCGGGGCCGTCCGCCGTGACGGTCGTGTCGACCACGTTCGCGGTGGTGTCGGTGTTGGCGGTGACGTGGCCGAGCCCCGGAAAGTGCTTGAACACCGGCATGACACCCGAGGCCCGCATCCCGTCGGCGAACGCGCCGGCCTTGGCGACCACGGTCGCCTCGTCGTAGCCGTACTGGCGTCCGAGGGCGCCGATGGGTGGGTTGTCGAAGCGGGTCGCTTGGCTCGTGACGATGTCGGCGACGGGCGCGAGGTTCAGCGTGACGCCGGCGGCGGCGAGCTGCCGGCCCCACGTCGTGGCCGACGCGCGCAGCTGGTCGTCGGGCAGATCCGCCTGCCGGATCGCATACGGCATGTCGTCGAACCCCGGCCCCGTCAGCACCTGGACCTCGCCTCCCTCCTGGTCGGTGGAGACCCAGAGCGGGATGCCGTCGGCATCCGCGCTCGTGAACGAGCCCACGAGCGCCGCGACCGCCGCCGACCCCGCCTGCGAGCGCCCGTGCAGGAAGATGCCGCCCGCGTGCCGGTCGGCCACGGCCGACATCGTCGCGGGCGTCGCCGCGTCGATCTGCGTGCCGACGATGAAGAGCTGTCCGACGCGCTGGCGCAGGTCGAGTCCGGCGAGCGGGTCGGCGGTGGGCGTCGGCGTGGGTGTCGGTGCCGTCGTCGGCGCCGGCGTCGACGGGGACGCCGACGGTGACGGCGACGGGCCGTAGGCACCGCACGCGGCCAGGCCGAGGGCGATCGCGGCGGCCGCCGAGACGGCGCTCAACGCGCGCAGCAGGCGTCTCGGACGGCGGCGGGAGAGAGATGTCACCCCGCCATCCTTCCGGTTCGCGCGGCGCGGCGACAGGCCTGGTGCCCGGGCGCAGAACCGGCCTACGGTGGGAAGACACCTGCACACGAAAGGGACGTCATGAGCGACGACATCCGTATCGCCCGCAACGACGACGCCGACCGCTACGAGATCCTCGTCGACGGACGGGTCGCCGGTTTCACCGAGTACGAAGCGGATGCCGAGGGCCGGCACGTCTTCCCGCACACGGAGATCGACCCCGCCTACGGCGGACGCGGACTCGGCACGAAGCTCGTCGCGGCGGCGATGGAGGGCGAGTCCGCGCGCGGGGTTCCCGTGGTGCCCGTGTGCCCGTTCGTCGTGAGCTACCTGCAGAAGAACGAGGTGCCCGGCCTCGCCGTGGCCTGGCGCGAGGGCGACGTCGAGGCGGCGAGCGCCGCACCGACCGCCGAGCCGACGCCGGGTGACGAAGGGGTGGGGTCGTCCCGAGGATGACCAGGCTCGACGACGCGGCCCCCGACCTGGCCGGACCGGCCGCCTGCGACGGTCCCCGCTCGCTGCTGCTGGAGGCCCGCGAGGTCCCGCTCGGCGGCGTGCGGGCGATGGAGGTGCACCGCAGTCTGCCCCAGCGCGCACTGCCGATGGTCGGCGCCTGGTGCTTCCTCGACAGGTTCGGGCCGCAGACCGCGCGCATGCGGGTGGAGCCGCACCCCCACATCGGCCTGCAGACCGTGACCTGGCCGCTCGTGGGCGAGGTGCGCCACCGCGACACGCTCGGCAACGACGTGGTGGTCAGGCGCGGCGTCCTCAACCTCATGACCAGCGGCGCCGGCATCGCACACTCCGAGTACTCCCTGGGCGAAGACGCCGTGCCACTGGATGCGCTGCAGCTGTGGGTCGCCCTCCCGGAGTCCCGCCGACACGGCGCGGCCGGGTTCGAGCGGCACGAGAACCTGCCGATCGTCACCCTCGACGACGGGGAGCACGGCGCCGGGGCCACGGCGACGGTCGTGGTCGGGGTCTTCGCCGGCGTGCCGTCGCCCGCGACGATGCACACGCCGATCGTCGGCGCCGAGATCCGCGTGCCGGCGGGGGCGCGGGTGCGCCTTCCGCTCGATCCGGCCTGGGAGTACGCCCTCGTCGGTGTCGCCGGGGGGCCCGAGGTGCACACCGCGGAGGATGCCGCGACCGCCCTCCCGGACCAGGGGCTGCTGTACCTCGGCATCCATCGCGACGGGGTCGAGGTGACGGCGCAAGAGGACACGACGCTGTTCCTGATCGGCGGCGAGCCGTTCGAGTCGGACATCGTCATGTGGTGGAACTTCGTGGGGCGCTCGCACGATGAGATCGTGGCCGCGCGCGAGGCCTGGGAGAGCGAGGCCGACGGCACCGAGCGTGCCGACGCGCGGTTCGGGCACGTCATCGGACACGACCGTGAGCGGGTGCCGGCGCCTCCGCTTCCGGCGGTGCGACTGACTCCTCGACGCCGCACGGTCTGAGGGTTTTTCCCGGCCCGGGCTCCGCGAGCGCGCAGCTACGCTGGAGGCGTGGCCCGAAACACCGTCCTGTCGACGCGCGTCCTGCTGGTGTGCGCGGCAATCGGCGTGGCCACCGGCATCCTGGGCGGCATCGCCGGGCTCGTGACGCCGATCGTCCTCTCCGTGCCCGGTCTGGCCATCGTCTACGGCCTCGTGCTGGGCGCGCACGTGCTTCCCGGCATCATCGCGCAGGAGGTGCTGCGCCTGCCGCTGGTGGCCGTGCTGACACATGTCCTGGCAGCGCTGGTCGCCAGCGCATTCGCGCCGATCTGGAGCGCGCGTTTCCTCGGCACGGCACTGCTGTTCGGTGCGATTCAGGAGGGTGTGGCCGCGCTCACCCGCTACCGCGCGTGGGGTGCGTGGCGGTTCTTCATCTCCGCGGTGGTGATCGGTGTGCTCGTGGCGGTCGTGGTCTTCTTCGCCGCGCACCTGAGCGCCTACCCGCTCTGGGCCCAGATCGCCTATCTCGCCCTGTCGGTGTGCGGACCGGTGGCCTGGACGGCGATCGGACTCGGCCTCGGCGCGTCGCTGCGGCGGGCGGGCGTCGCGCGGCAGATCGTTCGGCGCTGATACGGGGTTCCGGATAGGAGCTAGGTCGAAGAAGTTAGGTTCGGCTAACCTGAGGGGAGACCCCCGACCGACCCTGGGACGAACCGTGACCACTGCTGAGCCTGGAGCGGATGCCGCGGTGCCCGATACCCGCGCGTCCGGTGCTCTGCTGAGCGTGCGCGATCTCGGCATCCGTCACGACGGCGCGGATGCCGAGGCTCCCGCCGGCGCCTCGTTCGTCGTCAACCGCGGCGAAGTGGTGCTGCTTCTCGGTCCGAGCGGGGCCGGGAAGTCGACGCTGGCACTCGCGCTCAACGGGCTCATCCCCCACGCGGTGCCGGCGACGGTGCGCGGACGGGTGGAGGTCGACGGTCTCGACACCGCCGAGACCCCGGTGTCGGTGCTGAGCACGCGAGTGGGCATGGTGTTCCAGGATCCCGACGCGCAGCTGGTGACGGGAACCCTCCTCGACGAAGTGGCCTTCGGCCCCGAGAACCTGCGTCTTCCCGTGGCGGACGTGCTGGAGCGCGCGGAGGAAGCCCTGCGCCGGGTCGATCTGTGGGACCGGCGGCACGAGAACCCCGACCGTCTGAGCGGAGGCGGCCGCCAGCGCCTCGCGATCGCGTGCGCGCTCGCGATGGGCTCACCGCTTCTGGTGCTCGACGAGCCGACGGCGAACCTCGACCCGCAGGGCGTCGAAGAGGTCTACGCGACGCTCGGCGCGCTGGTCGCCGCCGGTGATCGCGCGATCGTGCTCGTGGAGCACAACCTCGACGCCGTCGTCGGCATCGTCGACCGGGTCGTCGTGCTCGACCGCACCGGGCGCACCGTGGCCGACGGCACGGTCGACGAGGTGCTGCGCGCCCGCGCCGCCGAGCTGCATGAGATGGGGGTCTGGCTGCCCGTCTCGACCCTCGCCGCACTGCGTCTGCGCGCCGCGGGATGGACGCTCGATCCTCTGCCGCTCGACCCGACCGAGCTGCGCACCGCCCTCGACGCGGCGGACGCACCGGCCGGCTCGCCCGCGGCATCCGTCCCTTCCGCAGCCGATGCGGCGCCGGTCGCCTCCGCAGAGCCGTTGATACGTGTCCGCGGGCTGCGCACTCTGCGGGGTCGTCGCGAGATCCTGCACGGCATCGACCTGGATGTGGCGGCGGGCGAGTTCGTCGCCATCGTCGGCGCGAACGGCGCGGGAAAGACCACGCTGCTGCAGTCGCTCGCGGGAGTCGTCCCGGTGCCGCGGGGGCAGGTGGTGCTCGACGGCATCGACGTCGCGCGCAGCGATCCGCGCGAGCTGTCGCGGCGAATCGGCTTCGTGTTCCAGAATCCGGAGCACCAGTTCATCGCGCACACGGTGTTCGACGAACTGGCGCACGGCCTGCGGCGGCAGCGGCTCGCCGAGAACGAGGTGCGCGAGCGGGCCTTCGATGTGCTGCGCCGGTTCGACCTCGACGGCAAGGCCGACGTGCACCCCTTCCTGCTCTCCGGCGGGCAGAAGCGGCGCCTGTCGGTGGGCACCGCTCTCGTCGCCGGTGCGCCCGTGCTCGCCCTCGACGAACCCACGTTCGGTCAGGATCGGGCGCGGGCCGACGAGCTCATGGATCTGCTGGAGGGCCTGAGCGCCGACGGCACCACGATCCTCGTCGTCACCCACGACATGCAGCTGGTCACCGAGCACGCGCATCGCACGGTCGTCGTCTCCGAGGGGCGCGTGATCGCGGATGCCGCGACCGCCGCGATCTTCGCAGACGACGATCTGGTGCGCGCGGCGGGTCTCCGTCAGCCGCCGCTGCGACGCGCGTTCGCGGGGATGACGCGGCATCCTTCTCTTGCCGACGTCACCCGCCTCACCGATCTGCCGGTGGGGGTGACGGCCCCGTGAGCGCCGCCGTCACCGATCCGTGGGCGCGCACCGACAGCGAGAGCGTTCGCGCGCTGGAGGGCATCAACCCCCTGGCGAAGCTCGCGGCGCCCCTGCCCGCGATGATCCTGCTGGTGTTCGTGCGCGACCTCGCCAGCCCGCTCGCGTTCATCGCCGTCGCCTATGTCGTCGTGCTCCTCGGCGCGCGGCTGACCGCCCGGGTGGCCCTGCTGCTGTTCGTCGCGCTGCCCGCCGCGGCCCTCGTCATCGGAGCGTCGATGAGCCTGTGGACCGATCCCGCCCGCGTCGGCGGCGCCGTTCTCGCGCACGTCGGCTCGTGGACGTTGACCAGTGGAGCCCTGGCGGTCGGGTTCGCGACAGGACTGCGCCTGGCCGCGATCGTCGCGCTCGCGCTGATCGCGGGGCTGACGACCACCGGCCCCGACCTCGTCCGGGCGAGCGTGCAGCAGCTGCGCGTGCCGTACCGGGTCGGCTACACCGCACTGGCCGCCTTCCGCTTCGTGCCGCGGTTCGGGCACGAGCTCGACGTGATCCGCCAGGCCCACCGGGTGCGCGGGTCGCACGGCGGCCGCGGACCGTTCGCCGCGATCGCGCGCTGGTGGGGCTATCTCGTGCCGCTTCTCGCGGGCGCGATCCGCCACGCCGAGCGCGTCGCGCTGTCGATGGATGCCCGCGCCTTCGGCGCCCACCCCGACCGCACCGAGCGTCACCTCGTCCCGTGGCGCCGGCGCGACACCGTCTTCGTGGTCGTCTTCTGGCTGGTGAGCGGCGCCATCCTGATCGCCCTCTTCCCCTGGACCCTCTGACGCCGCACTGCGCATCCCTGTCCACACACACGAAAGGGGCTCCCTTGGCCCGCTCGTCCCGCCTCACGAAGCCGTCGGCACAGCCGCTCCTGCGCCTCGAGGTCGTCCGCACCGAACGCCTCGCGCCGCACTGGATGCGCATCACCCTCGGCGGCGGCGACATCGCCCGCTTCTCGCCGATGGGCTACGACCAGTGGTTCCGCCTGTTCCTTCCCCACCGCAGCGACAGCGCGGGCACGGGGCTCGAGCGGATCCCGGCGAAGGCGAACAGCATTCTGGGCTACCTGAGCTACCTGCGCATCCCGGAGGGCATCCGTCCGGTCATGCGCAACTACTCGGTGCGGGCCTATCGCGCCTCGGGTCCGAGCGGCGGTGCGGAACTGGACGTCGACTTCGTCCTGCACGGGTCGGGTCCGACGGCAGGCCCCGCCTCGCGCTGGGCGGAGACGGCGGCGATGGGCGAGTCGGTCGTGATCATCGACGAAGGCATCGGCTTCACGCCCGAGCGCGGTGTCGACCGGGTGCTCCTCATCGGCGACGAGACGGCGGGGCCGGCCCTCGCCGGCATCTGCGCATCGCTTCCCGCCGCGGCGACGGGGACGGTCGTCGTGGAAGCGCCGTCCGCGGATGACGTTCTGACGTTCGAGGCGCCCGTGGGGGTCGACGTGACGTGGCTGGTGCGGGATGCCGCGGCATCCCCCGGCACCCCGGCGCTCGAGGCCCTGCGCGCGCTGGGCGCCCCCACGGCCGATACCCACGTGTTCGTCGCCGGCGAGCAGTCCCTCCCGGTGGCGGCACGGCGTCACCTCGTCGGCCTCGGGCATCCGAAGGATCGCATCAGCTTCGTCGGGTACTGGCGGCGGGGCACGGCCACCGCGACAGCGCACGCATCGACGGAGGTGCACTGATGGGCAGGGCGTCGACCGCGTACCTGCTGACGTGCGCCGCGATCGGCGTGGCCGGGGGCGTCGTGCTCGCGGCAGGGTGGTGGCTCTCGCTCGCCCTGTTCGCGACAGTGCCGTTCGCAACGGTGGCGATCGCCGGCCTGTGGGTGATTCCGCCGGTCGTGGCACTGCGCCTGCTGCAGCGTCCGTTCGCCGGCCTGCTGGTGGGGCTCATCTCGGGGCTCGTTCTCGCCCCGTTCTATACGATCTCGGCCGTCGCGACGACGCTGTTCTGGGCCTTCTTCCCCGAACTCGCGTTCATGGTGACGCTGTACCGACGGTGGGCGACGTGGCTGCACTACGCCGGAGCCGCTCTCATCGGCGTGGCGTATCCGATCCTCGCGGCGCAGTCGTTCGACCTCTGGTCGATGGCCACGCCCGTGCTCGTGGGATTCATCGCGCTGTGCGCGGCATCCTGCGTCGGCGGGACGGCGCTGGCCATTCTGATCGCCGACCGGCTGCGCGCCGCGGGAGTCGCACGCCTGGCCCGCCACCGCGCGGCGGTCTGAACGCGCGTCAGCTGACCGAACGACGGAGGGCGTCGGCGACCCAGCGGGCATAGCTGTGCCAGGGCGGGATGCCGTCGGCGAGCGCCGCCGCATGCGCGCGCAGTTCGGGCGCGGCACGGAACCACTCGCCGCCCTCGCGCAGGGGCGCGAACTGCTCATGACGCGCGCGCTCGACCGCGCGGCCGCCGAGCTCGAACGCCAGCAGCTCCTGATGCCAGATCGCGGCGAGGCGCTGGCGTGGCTCGCGACTGGTGCCGATCTTGATGCGCTCTTCCCACCGCAGGTAGTAGACGACCTCGACGCGCGGGCGCGGCAGATCGGGATCGGGGCTGTCGCCGAGCCGCCACCCGCACACCGGACAGGTCAGGATGCCGTCGGCATCCGCCTCTGGCCGTGCGAGCCCGCACAGCACGCACTCCTCCCGCCGCGACACCCCCGCACGCTACCGCGCCCCGCCGACACCCGCGGCTGCCGACCCCGACCGCCCTCGACCGACCCCCGACCGCCCTCCGACCGCGACCCGACCGCCCTCCGACCGCGAGACACCGTCTGCGCACCGAAACACCGGTTGTGGCCAGGTGTCTCGGTGCAGAACCGGTGTCTCGCGGACGAGGAGGGATGCCGCGGGTCAGCGCGCGGGCGGATCACCGCGCGCGGTCGGATCACCGCGCGGGGGCGGATCAGCGCTTGCCGACGATCTGTCGCGACACGATGTCGCGCATGATCTCGTTCGTGCCGCCGTAGATGCGGTGCACGCGGGCGTCGAGATAGGCGCGCGCGATCGGGTACTCGGTGATGTAGCCGTAGCCTCCGTGCAGCTGCACGCCGATGTCGAGCAGCTCCGCTTCACGATCGGTCGACCAGAACTTGACCTTCGCCGCCTCTTCGGCCGTGAGCTTCTTGTCCTTGTAGAGCATCATCGCGCGATCGTTGTAGGTCCACATGACATCGACCGTGGTCGCCATGTCGGCGAGCAGGAACCGGGTGTTCTGGAAGTCGGCGATCCGCTCACCGAACGCCTCCCGGCTGAGCACGTAGTCGCGGGTCCACACGAACGCGGCCTCGCCCGCAGCCGCAGCCGCGACACCGATCGACAGACGCTCGAGCGGCAGGTTCATCATGAGCTGGATGAACCCCATGCCCTCCTTGCCGCCGATGAGGTTCGCTTCCGGGACGAACACGTCGGTGAAGCTGAGCTCCGCGGTGTCCCACCCGTGGAAGCCCATCTTCTCGAGCTTCTTGCTGTGGTCGAAACCCTCCATGCCGTCTTCGAGGATGAGCAGGCTGAAGGCATCCGGCCGGTTGCCCTCGCCGGTCTTCACGAACGTGACCACCATGTCGGCGGTCTTCCCCGAGGAGATGAACGTCTTCGCGCCGTTGACGAGATAGCCGCCGTCGACCTTCTTCGCGGTCGTCTTGATGCCGCGCAGGTCGCTTCCGGCGCCGGGCTCCGTCATCGCGAGCGCGCCGAGGATCTCGCCCGTCGCCATGCCGGGCAGCCACTTCTCCTTCTGCTCCTGCGTTCCCATGTGAACGATGTACGGCACGGCGAGGTCGTCCTGGATGCCGAAGGCACCGGCGAGCGAGCCCTGCCCGGCTCCGATGGTCTCCTCCAGGACGATCGAGCGGAATCGATAGTCCTGCAGCATGCCGGCGCCACCGAACTCCTCGGGCACGCTCAAACCGATGATGCCGGCTTCGCCGGCCGCGAGCATGGTCGCGCGGTCGATCTCACCGTCCGCCTCCCACTGCTTGCGCTTCTCTTCGGTGGCGAAGCGCTTGAGGAACTCCTTCACGACGTCACGGAACGCCTCGTGGTCCTCGTCGTAGATCTCGCGCTCCATGGTGCGCCCGTCCTCTCGTCGTCGAGTGTGGAATCTGCCGGATGCCGCGGGACGAATCCCGGATGCCGGTGGCATCGCATCCCAGCATCCATGGTACTGGGTTTCACCCCGAGCGTGGCGCTCGACAATCAGTAGTCCGGCGCCGCCGGCAGGCCGAAGAAGTCCTCGAGAGTGTGGAAACCGCCGTCGCGGTAGGCCTTCGCCAGCGCGGGGCCGATGTAGCGCAGGTGCCAGGGCTCGGCCTCGTAACCGGTGATGGAGGTGTAGCCCTCTTCGTAACGGACGACGAAACCGAATCGCCAGGCGTTCGCGGCGACCCAGGCGCCTTGGCGCGTACCGCCGAACGCTTCGATGGCACCGCAGCCGCCGTCGCAGGCTGCGACATCGGTGGCGAGTCCCGTCTGGTGCTCGCTGAAGCCGGGGCGGGCGCTCTGCTGATCGGCGACGTCGCGACCGAGCGAGTTCACGTACCCGTTGTAGGTGCGCGTCTGGGACGCGAACGATCGGTAGGCGCTGTTGAGGCCGATCGCCCCGACGCCCTCCTGAGCGGCGGCGGCGACGAGAGCCGTCAGCGCCTGCGCCGCCGCGGGCTGCAGCCTGCCGTCGACCGTGCGCTGCATGTCGGCGGGCGCGACCAGCTCCGTGGGCTCGACATCCAGCGGGTTCAGGGGCCGCTTCTTGTCGACGACGATCCAGAGCCGATGCGGGTCGCCGAGATCGATGCAGGGTGCGGAGCCGGCGACGACGGCGTCGCGGAAGGCCGCACCGCCACCGAAGGCGGCGATGACGTCCTCGTCCTGCCCCGCGGCGAGCGCTGCGACCACGGCGGGGTCGTCGCACAGCGCCGCAGCGCCGGTCTGCGCAGGTACCGGCAGACCCGTGGCCCGCGGCGCCGTCGCGTCGGCTCCGCTCGGCAGAGCGACGGCGGCCACCGCGCTCGCTGTGGTCGCGGCGCCACTCGGGCCGCGCGCGCCACTGAGAGAGAAGGCCGAGATGCCGACGACGGCCGCAACGGCCCAGAACACGATCGCGAACGCCGTCCATCGCACGCGCAGGGGCACCTTCGCGAGCCACTCACGGCGCGCCCGCGGGCGCGGCGCAGCGGCGCGCGCGGCGCGGCGACTGGTCGGCTGCTCGGGGTGCGGCACCCGCCTATTCTGCACGCCGAGCCCGTGCGACACCTGCCCGTTGCACATCTGTCGTATATCTGTTCGAATGTACGTCATGCGGTGGCGTGGACAGAGTATCGATGCGGCGGATGCCGCTGCCTTGCCCGGCATGGAGCGCCTCGACGGTCTGGTCCGCACCGTCACGACCCCGGAGTTCGCCGGGATGACCTTCCACGAGGTGGCGGCCAAGTCGGCGTTGAATCATGTGCCCTCGGCATCCGCGATGCCGTTCGACTGGACGGTGAACCCGTACCGTGGCTGCAGCCACGCCTGCTCGTACTGTTTCGCACGGGGCACCCACACCTACCTCGACCTCGACGCCGGGCGCGATTTCGACGAGCAGATCGTCGTGAAGGTCAACGTGGCCGAGGTCCTACGCCGCGAACTGGCCGCGCCGTCGTGGCAGCGGCAGCCGGTGGCGCTCGGCACCAACACCGACCCGTATCAGCGCGCCGAGGGGCGTTATCGGCTCATGCCCGAGATCATCGATGCCCTCGCGGCGAGCCGAACGCCGTTCTCGGTGCTCACCAAGGGCACGCTGTTGCGCCGCGACCTGCCGGTGCTCGCGGAGGCGCGGCGTCGCGTGCCCGTACACCTCGCGATGTCGATCGCCATGCCCGACGAGCGGCTGCGGCAGACACTCGAGGCCGGTGCACCGACGTTCCAGGCACGCCTGGACACCGTGCGGGCGGCGACCGAAGCCGGATTCGCCGTGACTGTGTTCCTGATGCCGATCGTGCCGCACCTGACCGACTCCGTGGCGGTGCTCGACGACACGATTGCGCGCATCGCGGCATCCGGCGCCGTGCGCGTCGTCTTCGGGGCACTGCACCTGCGTCCCGGCGCCCGGGAGTGGTTCTGGCAGTGGCTGGAACGCGAGCATCCGGAGCTCGTGCCCGCTTATCGAGGGCTCTACCCCGGCGCGACGGTCTACGCGCCGGTCGGGTACCGGAAGTGGCTGGCGGCCCGCGTGCGTCCGCTGCTGCGACGGCACCGTCTCACCGGTGGTCCGGAGGACGAGGTCGAGACGCGGCCGGCGCGACCGGGTCCGGTGCGGACGACCGCGCGGGCAGCGGCATCATCGTCAGTCGCGGCATCCGCCCCGGCGATGCTGTTCTGACAGGAGTCAGCTGATGCTGTGCTTCGCAGCATCGAGAACCAACGGCGCGATCCGTGCGGCCGGTCCGAGTGAACCGCCCGCGAACCACATTCCTCCGACGACGACGTAGACGGTGGACCGAAGGTACTCGCCTCCGCTCTGCTCATAGGAGAATGCGGCCGCCCCGGTGATGCCGGAGTCGACACTCACGTACTCGGGAGTCGATCGCAGCGCAGAGAGCAGGCTCGCCGCCGCCGAATCGGAGATCCGATAGGCGCCCAACGCGACATACGCCTCGGTGGCCAATTCCGGCCACCACAAGCATTGCAGCTTCTCCGTCGCCTCGGCAGCCGTCGCCTGCGCCTGCGGGCCCGGGACGATGTCTTCGACGGTCGGATCCTCGGAGGCGGCGCTCCACGAGTTCCCCATCGCCGCCGATACGGCCTCGTCCGTCGCGAGCTGATCGCACGTGCCTGGCATCTTCGCGACGAGGGACGGCGACGAAGGCGCGGCTGAGGGTGACACCCCGGGGGAAGATGCCTGAGGTGAGCCCGAACCTGTCGGGGCGGGCGGCGGCGTGGGCGCCGTCGACGCCGCACATCCGCTGAGAAGAACGACAGATGCGGCGAGCAAAGCTCCCAGAGACAGCCGAGTCACCCGCCCAGACTACGGGGACTCGGTGCTGTTCTGACGGAATGACGGAGGGGCCGCGGCGCGAACGCCACGGCCCCTCCGCCTCGAGAGCGCGTCGAACTCAGCGGTCGATGTGCGCTGCCTGACGTCCCGAGATCTCCTCGAGCACGTCGTCGCCCGGACGCGCATCCTCGAACGGGGCATCGATCTCGGCGCGGTCGAGCATCTCCGTCATGCGACGGCGGCGCTGACGCGGAATCAGGGTCACGACGGTTCCGACACGACCGGCGCGACCGGTACGACCGGAGCGGTGCAGGTAGGTCTTGTACTCGTCGGGCGCGTCGGCCTGGACGACGAGGTCGATGTCGTCGACGTGGATGCCGCGCGCGGCGACATCGGTGGCGACGAGCACGCTGACCCGACCGGACGTGAGGCGCTCGAGGTTGCGCGTGCGCTTGGCCTGGTTCAGGTCGCCGTGGAGGGCGACGGCGTGGATGCCGGCGTCGTCGAACTGCTCGGCGAGCATCTCGGCGTAGGCCCGGGTGCGGGCGAACACGAGGGTCTTGCCGGCGCGGTCGACGAGCGCGGTGAGGATCTCCGCCTTGTCGCGGTGGTCGATGACGAGCACGCGGTGGTCGATCGTGCCGGAGTCCTGGTCTTCGCCGGCGACCTCGTAGACGGCGGGGTCGACGAGGAACTCATCGACGAGGGCCGCGACCTCGCGGTCGAGGGTCGCCGAGAAGAGCAGCTTCTGCGCGTCGGGGTCGACGAGCCGGAGGATCCGCTGCATCGGCTCGAGGAAGCCGAGCTCGCTCATGTGATCGGCTTCGTCGAGCACGACGATGCCGACCTCGGAGAGGTCGAGCTTGCCCTGGTTCTGCAGGTCTTCGATGCGTCCGGGAGTGCCGATGATGATGTCGACGCCCTTCTTCAGCGCCCCGACCTGGCGCCCGGCGGGCACGCCGCCGTAGATCTGCGTGGTGAAGAGGCCGACGCTGCGGGCGATCGGCTGGATGGTGCGGTCGATCTGCAGCGCGAGCTCGCGCGTCGGGGCGAGGATCAGGGCCCTCGGGCTGCGGCCGAACGCGCGACGCTTGCCGGCCTGGCTGCGCAGCACCGCCTCGACGAGCGGCGCGCCGAATGCGATGGTCTTGCCCGAACCGGTGCGGCCGCGGGCGAGCACGTCCTTGCCCGCGAGGATCGGCGCGATCGTGGCGGCCTGGATGGGGAACGGGGCCGCGGCGCCGAGCTCGGCGAGGGTCCGCACGATGTTGTCACCGAGACCGAGGCTCGCGAAGCTCACGTCCGCGACCTCTTCGGCCTGCACGGCCTGCGCCTGCAGCTTCTCGTGCACGACATCGGCGTGCTCCTCATAGGCCTTGCGCGCCGCGGCATCCTTTGCGTCGGAGTTCCAGTCGGAACGGTTGCCGCCGGTGCGAACCGGGCGGTCGTCGCGGCGCGGACGGTCGTAACTCCTCCGATCCGCATCTCGCGCGGCGAAATCAGGGCGCTCGCGTCGATCCGAGCGCGAGGTGGAGGAGTGGCGTCCGCGGTCGTCGAACGAACGAGCCGGACGGTCGTCGAACGAACGAGCCGGACGGTCGTCGAACGAACGAGCCGGACGGTCGTCGCGACGGGGACGTTCCGCGTCTCGGAAGTCGCGGCCTTCGCGCTGCGCACGCGCGCCATCGCGACCGCCGCGCGTGGAATCTGCGGAACTGCGGCCATAGCCACCGCGCTCGTCGCGGCGCGGGCGGTCGTCGAACGAACGAGCCGGACGATCGTCACGACGCGGGCGGTCGTCGAAGGAACGAGCCGGACGATCGTCACGACGCGGGCGGTCGTCGAAAGAACGAGCCGGACGATCGTCGCGCGCGGGGCGGAAGCCGTCGCGGTCATCACGACGCGGGCGCTCGCCGTTGGCGCGCGAGCGGATGCCGCGAGCCTCGTCGCGTCCGGCCCGCTCCTGGGCGCTCCAGCGCTGCTTCGGCGCAGTACCCGACTCCGCGGCCTCGGCCGGACGGTAGCCGCGGTGGCTCGGGCTCTTGCTGCCGGGCTTGCCCGCGGAGGACTGTCCGGGGCGACGCTTGGCGTCCTGGTAGCTGGTCTTCGCGCCGTAACGCGGCTCGAAGTTCTGGGCGCGGCCGCCGGCCGGCTTCTTGCTCTTGGGCATGGTGTTCTTCCTGGGTTTTCTCGCGCGAGAACAGCGCCGCCGCGCAGCGAGAGCCGGAGCGACCAGGAGGCCGGACGGACCGGGGCGGCGGGCAACCCGGTGGTCCGGGGGCCATTCAACAGTGATGGTCATGCGCGTCGATCGACGCTCACCATCGGCCCCTTGGACTCACAAACCCACCCGCGCCTCAGCGCGGTGTCCAGAGCCGACGACACCACTGTACCCGGTCCAGCTGTGAGAGTGCCGGTCAGGAAGCGCCTACCGCGACGTTCTCTGCCTCATCGCGCGTTCGCGGCGTGAAGGGCCGCAAGGGCGGCGGGAAGGTACCCGGAAAGCATGGCCGCTTCCTTGCTGTTGCCGACGACCGCGATCCACGTGTTCCCCTCGAAGGCGTAGCCGACCGCGCCATCAGCGATCTCACCCGCCACGTGAGCGGTGAAGACAGTGGCACCGTCGATCGCCGCTTCGGTGTAGTCCGCGCTGCTGCGCAACGCGGTGATCAGCTCGTCACGCACGTCGGTCGGAAGCTCGAGCAGACCCGCCTGGACGCCACCGTCCGAACCCCCTCGCACGCCCCAGGCGCACTGGCTGGCTCGCTCCGCCTTCGTGACGGCAGCGCGCGCCAGCGGGCCGGGAAGCCGCTGTTCAAGGGTCCAGCCAGGATCCGCGTACGCGACGGCGTCCGCCGAGAAGTACTTCTGCAGGACAGAGATCGGGATGAAGTCCTCGCACCGCGGAAAGACGAGCACCGCGCTCGCCGGCGGCGACGACGGCCCCGACCCCGACCCCGACCCCGAGGGCGATGGAGGCACGGCGCTCGCGCTGGAGGTTGAGTCTGGCGAAGCGGTCATGGCAACGGCATCGGGCGCAACGCCGGCGGCGCAACCGCTGAGTGCACCCGCGAGAGCCAGCGCCGCGATCGTTGCCGACAGAACGTTTCGTCGCATGCGGCCGAGCCTATCGACGACGCGACCGCCGGGGGTGCAGAGCGGCGGACCCGTCCGCGGAGGCCGCGGCATCCACGTCCGTCCCGTCGTCGCCGCCACCGGCCCGCCGGGCAGCCCGACGCTCGCGCGCACCCTCGACGAGGTTGTAGAGCGTCGGCAGCACGAGCAGCGTCAGCACGGTCGAGGAGACCAGTCCGCCGATCACGACGATCGCGAGGGGCTGCGAGATGAAACCGCCGTGGCCGGTGATGCCGAGCGCCATCGGCGTGAGGGCGAAGATCGTCGCCAGCGCCGTCATCAGGATGGGGCGAAGGCGTCGCGAGCCGCCCGCGACGGTCGCGTCATGGGTGCTGAGCCCTTTCTCGCGGTACTGGTTGACGAGGTCGACGAGCACGATCGCATTCGTGACGACGATGCCGATGAGCATCAGCACGCCGATCAGCGACGCGACGCCGAGCGGCACGCCGGTCGCGATCTGCAGGAGGATCGCGCCGGTGGCGGCGAACGGCACCGACACCAGCAGCAGCAGCGGCTGACGCAGCGACTTGAACGTCGCGACCATCACGATGTAGACGATGAGGATGGCCGCGAGCATCGCGAGGCCCAACTGGCCGAACGCGTCGGACTGCTGCGTCACCACACCGCCGACCTTCGCGGCCGCACCGGTCGGAAGGTCCAGGCCGGTCAGCGCCGTGCGGACGCTTGCGGAGGCGGTGTTCAGGTCGTCGGTCGAGGGCGACACGGTGACCGTCGCCGTCCGCTGACCACGCTGGGTCGTGATGGAGGTCGGCCCCTGGCTCTGCTCGACCGTCGCGACCTGATCGAGGCGGACGAGCCCGTTCGCCGAGGCGATCTGCAGTCCCTTGAGCTCGTCGATCGTCTTCGGCACCGACGACGACTGCAGGTAGACGGTGAGCGACGTGCCGTCGATCTCGACCGATCCGATCTGGCGCGGCTGCATCGTGTTCGAGACGAGTCCGCCGACGGCGACCTCCGACAGCCCCAGCTGCGCGGCCTTGGCGCGGTCGACCGTGACGGCGACGAAGGGGAGGGATGCCGAGAGGTTCGAGGTGACCTGGCCGATGCCGTTCTTGCCCTGCAGACCGGTGACGACCGCGTCGGTCGCGGTCTGCAGCGCATCGGCCGACGGCGCCGTCACGTCGACCTCGACATCCGTGGAGCCGAAGCCGCCCTGGCCGGACGAGACGGTGACGGTGCCGACGTCGGTGAGGTCGGCGAGCGCCTTCTCCACGTCGTTGCGCACGGTCACCTGATCGGCTGACGTGTCGGTGGTCACCGAGTAGGTGATGCCGGTGCTGCCCCCGCGGAACGCATCGCGTACGGCGGATCCGCTCGATCCGATCGAGGTCTGCACCGTGGTGATGCCGGCGACGCCCTTCAGCGCGGTCTCGACCTTCTTCGCGGCGGCATCCTCGGCGTCGAGGCTGGGGGCCTGGCCGACCTGCTGCGTGACGGTGAAGGTGTTCTGTCCGCTGTCGCCGAGGAAGTTGGTCTTCATGAACGGGGCCGCGGCGATCGTGCCGCCGAGCACGAGCACGGCGACCAACAGGGTCACCCACGAGTGCTTCAGGGTCCAGCCGAGAATCGGCAGGTACGCACGCTGCAGCCTGGACGGGGGCGCGGCGGGGTCTTCCGGGTCGATCGGGTCGCCCTCGGCATCGCGCACGGGCTTTCCGGGGCGCAGGAACCAGTAGGCGAGCACGGGAACGATCGTCAGCGCGACGAACAGCGACGCCGCCATCGCGATCGTCACGGTCATGGCGAAGGGCCGGAACAGCTCGCCGGTGACATCGCCCACGAACGCGATCGGCAGGAACACCGCGACGGTGGTGATGGTCGACGCCGTGATCGCGGCGGCGACCTCGCGAACCGCCAGCAGGATCGACGAGAGCTTTTCGGCACCCTCGACGTAATGGCGTTTGATGTTCTCGATGACGACGATGGAGTCGTCGACGACGCGGCCGATCGCGATCGTGAGCGCGCCCAGCGTCAGGATGTTCAGCGAGTAGCCGAAGGCCTGGATGCCGACGAAGGTGATGAGGACGCTCGTCGGGATGGAGATCGCGGTCACTAGCGTCGAGCGCACCGACAGCAGGAAGACGAGGATCACGAGCACCGCGAAGACGAGGCCAAGCAGACCCTCCTGTGCCAGCGACTCGATCGACTGCTCGATGTAGGGCGCCTGGTCGAAGACGACGCTGAAGCTCGCGTCGCCGCCGATGTCGCTCTGCAGCTTCGGCAGCAGGGCCGTGACCGCTCGGCTGACGTCGACGGTGTTGGCGGAGGGCAGCTTGGTGATGGAGATGGTCAGCGCGGGCTCGCCGTTCACGCGCGAGATCGAGGTCACGGGGTCTTGCGCGAGCGCCACGGTGGCCACATCGCCGATCTTCAGGGGACCGTTCTTGGCCGCCCCCTCGAACTGGGCCGCCGAGGTGGGCACGAGCGGCAGCGCCGAGATCTGGTCGACCGATGTGAGCTTGCTGCCGGTCTGCACCGTGAGCGTCTGGTCGCCCTCGGTGACCGTGCCCCCCGGGAAGAGCACGCCGTTCTGCTTGAGGGCGTCGGTGAGTGCCGTCTGGGTGAAGCCGGCGGCAGCGAGCTTCGCCTGATCAGGGGTGATCGTGACCCGCTGGCCCTGGCCGCCCACGATCGTGGCGGCGCTGACGCCCTTGACGTCTTCGAGGTCGGGGATCGTGCTGGCCTGCAGTTGGGCCTGGATCGTCTTCTCATCGCCGTAGCCGGTGACGGCGAGGGCGATGACGGGCAGATCGTCGATCGAGAAGGAGACGACGTTGGGTTCGACACCGGTGGGCAGCGTCGACTTGATGCGGTTGATCGCCTGCAGGATCTTCTGCTCCGCGGTCGCCAGGTCGGTTCCGTAGGTGAAGGACGCCTGGATGATCGAGGCGTTCGTGGTGCTCGTCGCCGTCGTGGACTCGAGTCCCGGAATGCCCTGGATCGCCGTCTCGATGGGCGTCGATACGTCGTTGTTGACCACATCGGGCGACGCGCCGGGGTACGTCGACAGGATCGACAGCTGGGGGAACTCGACCGAGGGGATGAGCTCCTGCTTGAGGCTCGTGAGGGCGAGGCCGCCGAAGATCGCCGCGACGATCGTGATCAGGGCGATCAGCGCCCGGTTCTTCAAGCTCAGGACGGCGAGATGCGACACGGAAAACCCTTGCTGTCGGAAGGCGCGGACGAAAAACCGATACACGCGTGTATCCGCCTCATTCTCGCACGCGGACAGACGGCGGGCGGCGACGGAAGCCGGGGGATAACCCGAGAATCCGGACGCTCGGCACCCACGGGCGTCGACGCTCAGCGCGGGAAGAGCTCGCCGATGACGAGGCCGGCGGCGGCGGCGATCAGGGAGAGCACGAGCGTGCCGATGAGATTGACCCAGGCCCAGTCACGGCGACCCCGCTCCGCCAGCAGCGCCGTCTCCGTGGACACCGTGCTGAACGTCGTGAAGCCCCCCAGTACGCCCACGCCCAGAATGCTCGCCCATGCCGGCGCCACGTTCGGCCCGAGACCGGTGACGAGCCCCAGCAGGAAGGAGCCGAGCACGTTCACGAGAAGGATGCCGATCGGGAACGCGCCCGATCGCCCGCGCATGATCGCGGCATCCATCAGGTAGCGCGCACCGGCGCCCAGTCCTCCGCCGACGACGAGTGCCGCCATCTCGACGGGGTTCACTCGGCATCCTCCGGACGCTCGACCTCGCCGGGACGGTCGGCGATGCGCCGCCCGGCCGCCAGTCCCACCACGGCGGCGAAGACGCCGCCGAACAGCGAGACCACGACGAGGATGATGCCGATGTAGGGCGACGCGCTCGAGGTTGAGAGGGTCTGCACGGCGAACGCGCTGTACGTCGTGAACCCGCCCATGACTCCCGTCCCGAGGAAGAGTCGAGCGCGCGGATGCCGATCGGCGAACCAGCCCACGATGACGCCCAGCAGCAGCGATCCCAGCAGGTTGATGACGAGCGTGACGGCCGGCACGACCAGCGGATGCGGGTCGACGGCTGCCAACGGCACCACGACGACGGCGCGGATCGCGACGCCGATCATGCCGCCCAGGATCACCAGCGCGAGGGCGACCGGCGAGAACCAGCGGGGACGAGTCACGTCCGCAGACTAGCGTCGCCTCACGGACCCAGCAGCGCACGGATCGCCGATTCCGGCGAAACCGTCGTGTCCAGCAGTTCACCGCGTCGATACCGCGCGAACACGCGGGGATCGATGTACGAGCTCTTGGCCACCGTCGGCGTGTTGCCCAGGGCCGCGGCCGCCGCCTTGACGGCGAGCACCTCGGCGCGTTTGCGATCGGCTTTCGTGGTGGTGGTCCCGATGCGCGCCAGCGCGTCGGCCGCGAGGATGGTGCCGCGCAGCGTGCGGAAATCCTTCGCGGTGAAGCTGCCGCCGGTCATGGTCCGGACGTACACATTGACGTCCCGCGGGGTCAGGGCAACGCGCCGGCGGCCGCGCGCGTACGCCAGAAGAGGTGCAGCCGGCCGACCCGCAGCGAGCATCTCGACGACGACGGCGAGGTCTTCGTCGTCCACGTCGAGGCTCTGCCGCTTGCCGCTCTTGCCGGGAAAGCGCAGGCTCGTGACGGTGCCGCTGACCGCGGCATCCCGCCGCTGCAGCGTGGTGAGCCCTCGGCTGCCGTGCGCGGTGAAGTACCGCTCGCTGCCCACTCTCGGCGCCGCCTGGTCGAGCAGGCGAAACGCGGTCGCGAGCACCCGCTCGCGGTCGAGGTCCTCGCGGCGCAGCGACGCGGTGATGCGCCCGCGGGCGCGCGGCAGGCTCTCGGCGAGCTGCAGCGCCCGCGCGTACTTGCCCTTGTCGCGGGTGGTCGACCAGTCCGGGTGGTAGAGGTACTGCATCCGTCCGGCCTCATCCACGCCGGTGGCCTGGATGTGGCCGTTCGCGGCGGCGCAGATCCACACGTCGTTCCACGCCGGGGGGATGACGAGCGCGACCACGCGCTCGCGCTCCGCGGCAGGGAGGGCGGCGCCGTCGGCATCCACGTAGCGGAATCCCGAACCGGAGCGTAGGCGCCGGTAGCCGAGGTCGCGTCCGGGGCGGACGCGGCGCAGGCGCGGCACGTCAGGAGTCTCGAAGCATGTCGATGAGCTGCGCCTTGCGCGCACCGGAGTACCCGCGGATGCCGAGTTCCTTCGCGCGAGCGCGCAACTCGGCCACCGTCCAGTCCTCGTACGAGCCGGACTCGCCACCCCGTCGCCCGACGGCCTTCCGGCCGTCCCGCGCGGCGGCGTTGGAGATGCGCGCCGCTTTCTGCTTCGATGCGCCGTCCTTGCGCAGCTCCTCGTAGAGCTCGGGATCCTTCAGCGAAGGAGGTGTGCTGTTCTGTGGCATATACCCGCCCTACCGCAGGTGCGAAGGCCGCGGCAAGGGGGGTGCCTCCCCCGCGGAACGGGACTAGTTTCAGGGGGTCATGGAGTCCCCCGAGAATGGAGCAATCACATGAATCTCGCTCTGATCATCATCATCGTCGTCGCGATCGTGCTCGCCATCGTCGGTGGCATGAACGCCGCCCTGAACTGGCTGCTGTGGGTCGCCCTGATCGTCGCCGTGATCGCGATCATCGCGTTCCTGCTGCGACTCGTTCGCGGCGGTCGCGCGTAGCGACGTCGCACAACCGGACAACGCGCCGGCTCACCTCACGGTGGGCCGGCGCGTCCGCGTTGTGGGGACCTCGTCCCGCTCCGTTCGTCCGGTCCTTCTCGTCGCTGACGCCGCCCGCCGCCGGCAAGAAGGGACGGATCAACCGGGAAGTCGGACGAACACGCTGGCAAATCGAGATATATCGTGTTACTCTCGGATAACGCGATATATCTCGAATCGCCTCACGTCAGGAGAAACAGATGACTCTGGAGAAGTGGCTCATCAAGCCGGGCGAGACCCGGGTGATCGACCTCGAAGACATCCGCAAGCTGAAGGTGGGCCTCGTCGGCGGCCAGATCGACGTCGTCGCGCACGACGAGCCCGGCGTGCGCATCGAAGTGCACGCCGTCACGATCAAGGACCTCCGCATCGAGGCCTCCGGCGACGTGGTGGAGATCGACCATCCGCAGCTGCGCTGGGACAACTTCCTCGAGGTGTTCCGCAACTTCGGCTCCGGCGGGCCCAAGGCGGAGATCAGCGTCGCGGTCCCCCGCGGCATCCTGCTGACCCTCGGCGTCGTCTCCGCGAGCGCGCTCGTGTCGGGCCTCGCCTCGGGCGCGCGCCTGAACACCGTCTCCGGCGACATCATCGTCGACGGCCTCACCGGCGACCTGTCGGTCAACGCCGTCTCGGGCGACGTGCAGATCCGCGGCCTCGACGGCGCACTCAGCGCCAACTCGGTGTCCGGCGATGTGGCGGCCACCGGCAGCATCCGCAAGGCGACGATCGACACCGTCTCGGGCGGCATGCTCGTCGACTCGACCGATCGGGTCGACCTGGTCAGCCTCAACACCGTGTCGGGCGACGCGACCGTGCGTCTCGACGAGGGCCACCCGGCCAACTTCGTGCTCCGCAGCGTCAGCGGGCGGCTCGTGGTCGACGGCGTCAAGCGCTCGAGCTCTGGGCCCTCGAACTACGTCGACTCCGTCGGGGAGCTCAGCGGCAGCTTCGCCGACGTGCGCGCGAACTCGGTCTCGGGCGACGTCACGGTGCTGCGCCGCTCGTCGGCCGCTCCGGATGCCGCGGCATCCGCGACCGCCGAGGAGAACTGAGCATGCCTCCCGTCTTCTCGCACGGCGATCTGCGCCTCTACCTGCTGAACCTGCTCGACGAGTCGCCGCGCCACGGCTACGACTTGATGCAGGCGTTGTCAGATCGCACCGGCGGAACCTATACGCCCAGCGCCGGCACCATCTATCCCCGACTGTCGAAGCTCGAGGAGGAGGGCCTGGTCACCAAGACCGTGGACGGCCGCAAGACCGTCTACGCGATCACCGAGGCGGGGCGCGCCGAGGTGGCCGCTCGCGCCCACGAGCTCGAGGGGATCGAGGCGGGGCTTGCCGACAGCGTGCGGCTGATCGCCGACGAGGTCCGCGGCAGCGTCCGCGAGGCGATGAGGAGCCTCCGCGCCGATCTCGCCGCTTCGGCGCAGTCGGAACGAGACAACGCCGACCGTGACCGCACCGGCGCACGCGCCTCGGCATCCGCGTCGGGGGGGGACGAGGCGCGGCAGTCGTCGCGAGAGCAGATGAGGCGGGCCGAGGCGATCGTGGGCGAGTTCCGCGCCACGGTGCGCGCGGATCTGCGCACGCATCTGGCGCACGGCGGACAACTCGCGGCCGACGTCGTCGACGACCTGTCGCGCGCGCTGGACGACACCCTGGCCGCCCTGACCCGCGCACTCCGCTGACGCACGGGCCCGTCCGCTCTCGCCTTCTCCGCCGAGCCGCTATCTTTCCGCCGATCCGCCACACTCCGGCGTGTCAAAAGATGGCGGCTCGGCGAGTTCGTAGCGGCTCGCGGGGAGGGGGGAGGGGGCTACGACGCAGGCCAGAGGTCCTCGTCGTCGCCGACGGGGTCTTGCAGGGGGACGACGAGGATGGGGCGCGACTGACGGTGCGCCAGACGGGCGGCGACCGAGCCCGTGAAGAACTCGCGGATCGACTCTCCGAACCCGCGGCGGCGGGTACCGACGACGATCAGGCGCGCCTGCGCCTTCTCGGCGAGGTGCTTGATCGCCAGAGCCGGGTCGCCGACGAGCTGGGTGACGCTCCACTCGATACCCGAGCCTTCCAGCGCGGATGCCGCGACGCCCTCGACCGCACTCAGCTGCGCCTCCCCGATGGCGAGGTCGATGTCGATCGGCGCGGTGTGCATATAGCCGTCCGGATCCTCGTACGTGACGAAGCGCGTGACGTCGACGTGGGCGACGATCAAGGGCGCCGAGAAGAGCTTCGCGTACCGGGCTGCTTCTTTGAGAACGCGAGTCGGCTGGTCGGGAATGACGCCGACGATCACCGCCCGCTGAGGAACCGGACTCTCGTCTGTTTCGGCCATGCGACCTTCCCCGTCCTCCCCCGCACCGCGAGGCGCCGGGGGCACCGTGTTATTCTGAATGCTACTCTTCCCGGCAGGAAGCCGGATCGTCAATCGCATCGTGAATGCGCCGGACGAAATGCGGGAAACCCGCATCGTCCGTGACTCAGAAATGAGGGGGTCTCGCATGGGGCGTGGCCGTCAGAAAGCGAAGCACACCAAGATCGCTCGCGAGCTGAAGTACGACACCTACAACGTGAACTACTCCGCGCTCGAAAAGGAGCTCGGACACCACGAGGAAGACCCGTACGTCGACAAGTGGGCCGACCAGTACGCCGACGACGAGGACGAGCTGGAGACAGCCTGACGCTCTTCCGGCGGCCTCGGCCGGCGCCGTCGTGTGGGTGATGTGATCCGTCGGCGACGTGATCAGTGCCGCGGCCCCGCTGCGGCCGCTCGCGCGGGACGCAGGGTGAGGATCATCGCGACCCCGGCGACCGCCAGGATCACCGCCGAGGCGATGACCGCGGCGTGGAAGCCCTCCGTCACCGACGCCGCCGACACGGCGATCGCGCCGAGCACGGCGGTGCCGAAGCCGCCGCCCAGGTCGTAGGAGATCTCCTCCAGCGCGGCCGCTCCGCCCACTTCGTGCAGGCCGGCCGACGACACGATCAGATCGTTCGCCCCGACGGCGGCGATCTCGATCGTCAGTCCTGCCAGTCCGGTCGCGACGGCGAAGACGGCCAGGTGCACGGGGTCGGGCGCGAACGCGACCGCCGCCAGCGCCGCCCCCGCGACGATGAGGGCACTCGAGATCGCCGCGCGATGACCGAGGCGCCGCAGGAACCACGGTGAGAGCAAGGCGCCCACCAGGGTGGCCAACGCGAGCGGGATCAGCGCGATCGCGGCATCCAGGGGTTCGAAGCCGCGCCCCAGCTGCAGGTATCTCGCGAACTGCAGTTCGAGGCCGACGATGGCGAACATCGCCAGCGCGACCGCGATCAGCGCACTGGAGAACGCGCGATTGCGAAAGAGTGCGACATCGAGCATCGGCGTCCGTCGCTCACGCACCATCGCGCGCTGTCGCCGGACGAAGAGCGTGCCCAACCCGGCCGCGACGACCAGTCCGCCGAGGACGAGGTCGACGTGGTGTTCGGCCAAACTATTGATCGCCACGGCCGCCGCCAGCACCGCTCCGATCGCGAGCCCCTGGCTGACGAGGTCGGTGCTGCCCGGCCGCGTGGAGCGCGACTCCGGAACGAACGCCGCCGCCGCGATGATGACGAGCGCGCACAGCGGCACGTTGATGAGGAACACCGCACCCCACGTGCTGTGCTCGACGACGAAGCCGCCGATCACGGGTCCCGCCGCCGCCGCGGCGGCGGACGACATCGACCAGATCGCGACGGCGCGCACGCGCTTGTCTCGATCGGGGTAGGCGACGCGAAGCAGCGACATCGTCGAGGGGAGAACCCCTGCGGCGCCGACGGCCATCGCGGCCCTCGCCGCGATAAGCAGCTGCGGGCTGGAGGCGAAGGCCGCGGCCGCCGACGCGAGCGCGAAGACGACGAGCCCGCCGACCAGGAACGCGCGCCGCCCGTACCGATCGCTCGTGACGCCCGCCGACAGCAGCAGGGGCGAGATGACGAACGGGAAGATGTCGATGATCCACAGCAGCTCGGTGTCGGTGGCGCCCAGGTCGCGGGCGATGGTCGGCGCGACGACGTGAAGGATGGTCACGTCGATGGACACCAGCGCGAGCGCGCCGCAGACCGTCGCCAGCACGAGCGCCGGGTGCGCCCTCAGCGCCCGTCGCTCGGCGGGGGCACGTCCCTTCGGTGACGCGTCATGCTCATCCACGCGACCATCGTGGCGGAAAGGTCGCCCTCACGCACGTCCACTCACCACGCGCCGTGGCGACGTTCCCACTCGTCCTCGATCGTGCGCGGCCGCGTGACGACGAGGCCGGTCGGAATCGTCGCGAGGAACAGCAGACCGAAGACCACGAGCACCGGCTGCCACTGCCCGGTCGCCTCATGGACGACCGCGAACATCAGCGGGAACAGCGCGGCGATGCCGTACCCGACGCTCTGCGCGAAGCCGCTGAGCGCGACGGCGCCCTCGTGGGTGCGCGAGCGCAGCTGGATGAGCACCAGCACCGCCGGGAACAACGCCTGCGGCGTTCCCAGCAGCACGACCCAGAGGACCGTGGCCGTCCCGGGCGCGATCAGCATTCCCGCCACGCCCGAAAGCCCCGCGATCAGGGCGGCGGCGTACACGACGCCGACCCTGCGCCAGCGTGTGATCAGGATCGGCACGATGATCGACCACGGCAGTCCCATCGCGCCGAACAGCGACAGCAGCGCGCCGGCTTCGGCGTGCGAGACGCCCGCGACGTCGACGAGCACCACCGGCAGCCAGGCGAAGCACACATACACGCTCGCCGCGGAGATGCCGAACGTCCCCGCCAGCGCCCACGCGAGCGACAGCCGCGGCAGGCGTCCCAACACGCCGGGCGCCGGGGCGTCGAGATCCACCGCGGCGGGAGCCTGCGTGCGGGCGAGGTTCGCGCGCACCACGAGCGTCACCCAGGGCGCGACCGCCAGAAGCGCGAGGACCGCCCACATGCCCAGCGAGAACCGCCACCCCGCGGCATCCGCGACGGGCACCGCCACCAACGGCGGCACGAACGCGGCCATCGCGAGAAGGGCGGAGTACAGCGCGGTCATCGTGCCCACGCGGTCGGGGAAGTACGTCTTGATCAGTGGCGGCAGCACGACGTTGCCCACGCCCACCGCCGCGAACAGGACCGTCGTCGCCAGCAGCAGCGTGGCCGCGTCCATCGCGAGAGCGCGCGCGAGGAGGGCGGCCGTGACGATGAGCATGGATGCCGCCGCGAGCCGCTCCAGCCCGAACCGGCGTTCGAGCATCGGGGTCACGATGCCGAAGACGGCGAAGCAGACCGGCGGCGCGGTGCCGATGAGACCCACCACCCACGTCGGCACGGCGAAGTCGGCCTGCACCTCCGAGATGATCGGCGACAGCGCGGCGACGGCCGAACGCAGGGAGAACGCGACGAGCACGACGCCCACCAGCGCGAGGAGGCGTCCCCGCCAGAGGGAGCGCGGGCGGGGATCGGTCACCCGATCCAGCCTAGGGCGCGCGGGGAAGGGTCAGCTCTCCTGCGTGCCTTCGACCCAGGCGAGGTACTCCTCCGACACGGTGCCGGTGATGTAGCGCAACGCCGCGCAGCGATCTTCGTGCGCGGCGACGCGTGGGGGAAACGGATGATTTCCGCATCGCGTGCGGTCTCCCCGTTTCGCGGCGCGCGCTCCCGTGTCAAGATTCCGGCAGAATCCGGCGGACTCTAGAGGATCCCCGGGTCCGAGCTCGAAT